>NZ_JBXAWK010000017.1:0-104270 GCF_057291755.1 Kitasatospora sp. UYEF31 | reverse complement strand
TACTGCACTCGAAGGGGTGTGGGAGAGTAGGTCGCCGCCGGAATTATCTTGAGTGAAAGGCCCCCGTCCTTATGGACGGGGGCCTTTTGCGTTTCTGGAAGTATTCCTATGCCTGGGGAAAAACGTACGCCGTCAATATGTTTTGATTTTCTTGCTCAATTTGATTTTCTTGCTCAACTGGCTCAACTGGCCTTTCGGCGGCTCACCCGCGCCCACACGCTCTTTTGGATCAGTAGAGTCAGCACTCCGGCCACCACGATCGCGGCGAGGTTCAGCACCAGTTGCACCAGGGAACCCGCGGCCTTGTCCAGGTCGCCGTATCCGATCGCCACCGCGGCATTGGCGGCGGCCGGCACCGTTGTCACCGAGATGAGTACGCCGATCAGCGCGCCCGACTTGGATGAGGTCAGTGACAGGATTCCGGCGACCCCGGCGAGGAACGCTACCCAGAAGGACATCCAGTCGGGCTGGTAGATGAACGACGTCAGTGGCCGGTCGGCTTCGAGCATCGCCTTGTCGAACAGGCCGAGGACGCTCATCAGTGCGCTGAAGCCCATGGTGAGCACCATTGCGACCGGGAATCCGACCAGGAGCGCCAGCGCGGACCGCACGGCCAGCCGGGGGTGCCGTTCCACCGTCGCCACGCACAAGCCGGCCAGCGGACCGAACTCGGGGCCGACCACCATCGAGCCGACGATGAGGATCGGGTTGTCGAGCATGACGCCGCAGGCGGCGATCATCGTGGCGATGGTCAGGAACGCCAGGAAGGTCACCGAGAGGGTCGACTCCTCGCTGGTCACCTCCGTGATCTGCTCCCACACGACGGCGTCCTGGCCGTCGCCGGGCGCGTCCCGTTCGGCCTTCTCCGCCGATTTGGACAGGGCGACGTCCACCGTTTCCAGGGCGATCGATCCGTCCTGGTCGATGCCGAGGTCGCGCAGTGCGTCGAGCACCTGGCTGGTGGCCTCGCGGGCGATGTCGCACGCGATGACGTCCCCGGCGGGGTCGACGGCGGCGCCGGGCCAGACCACCAGGTGGGTCGCGCCGGGCTCGGCGATCAGTAGTTTTTGTACGACGTCGGACCGGTCGGGAGGCACGATGGCCCGCAAGTGCAGCATGGGAGTGAAGTTAACCCGGACCAGGTGACCTGGCGACGGAGCGGGGTGGTCGTGGCGCGGGCGGAGCGGACATGTGGGGATGCTGATCTGCATAACTATGCATAGACATCCTGTGAATGCTATAAATATACAGTCGTCACTCTATCGGGTAGCGACGCAGTAGCGCGTGGCCCACCGATCCGGGCCCACGCCGTAGGCAAGGACCACAGAACCGCTATGCACGAAGGTCAGGGGCCGTCCGGCCCGTCGATGGGCTCCCGGATCCTCGCCACGAAGTCCATCGAGGCGATGGCCGCGCAGGCGGGCACGGGCACCGGTGGCAGCCTGAAGCGCACGATGGGGCTGTGGCAGCTGACCGCGTTCGGTCTCGCTGCGATCATCGGCACGGGCATCTTCGTGGGCCTGAGCGACAGCGTCGCCGACGCGGGGCCCGCTGTGATCGTGTCCTACATCCTGGCCGGTGTGGTCTCCCTGATCGGCGCGTTGGCGTATGCGGAACTGTCCGGTGCGATCCCGGCCTCCGGCAGCGCCTACTCGTACACCTACGCCACCCTCGGTCAGGGTGCGGCGTTCCTGATCGGGTGGTGCCTGTTCGCCGAGTACGGCATCTCGGTGTCCACGGTCGCCGTCGGCTGGGGTGAGTATCTGAACAAACTGCTCGACTCCGTGGTCGGCTGGCAGATCCCCCAGAGGTTTTCCGCGCCGCCCGGCGCTGACGGAGGCGTCGTCAACATCCCGGCGTTCCTCATCGTGTTGTTCGCCGCGGTGCTGCTGGTCCGCGGTATCCGGGAGAGCGCCCGGGTCAACGCGATCGTCGTGGCCGTCAAGATCGGCGTGCTGGTCCTGTTCATCGCCGTCGCGGCGACCGCGTTCGACGCGGGCAACCTGACACCGTTCACTCCGCACGGCTGGGGTGGCGTCGCCACCGCGACCACCGCCGCTTTCTTTGCCTTCATCGGCTTCGACGCCGTCTCCACAGCGAGCGAAGAGGTCAAGGACCCACAGCGGAACCTGCCGCGGGCGATCTTCATCTGCATGGGTGTCACCGCACTTCTCTACGTGCTGGTCGCGTTGGTGGCCATCGGCGCCATGGACTCGACCGCGCTCGGCGCGGCGAAGGCACCCCTGGCTGAGGTCATCGACCAGGTGGTCGGCGGGCACTGGGGCGGTGGCCTGATCGCCTTCGGCGCGGTCGTCGCGATCGCGAGTGTGGTGTTCGCGGTGCTGTACGGCCAGACCCGGATCTTCATGTCGATGTCCCGTGACCGGCTGCTGCCCGGTGTGTTCGCCAAGGTGTCGCCCAGGACACACACCCCCGTGGTGAACACCTGGATCACCGCGCTGGTCCTGGGCGCGGTGGCGGCCGTGGTGCCGTTGGAGAAAGTCATGGACCTCACCACCATCGGCACGTTCGCGATCCTGGCCGTGATCAACATTGCCGTCCTGGTCTTCCGGCACAAGCAGCCGGGGGCGGCCCGGGGCTTCAAGGTGCCGTTCTACCCGGTTACTCCGATTCTCGGCGTGGCCGCGTCGCTCTACCTGATGTGGCAGCACGACCGGGAGATCTGGTGGATCTTCGGCGGCTGGCTGCTCGCCGGTGCCGCGGTCTATTACTTCTACGTGCTGCGGAGGAAGCCCACCGACCCGGCCGGGGACGGGGCTCCCGGGCTGGTCGGCGCGGAGAACTGAGCTTCGGCCGCGGTCCGCGCGTCGACGGCGGTGAAGTCGGGCGCGCGGCGCTCCGCGAAGGCGGTCAGTGCCTCGCGGTTGGCGGGGCCGCCGAGGAGGACGCGGAAGGCGTCGTTCTCCCGGGCGCGGGCGTCGGTGAGCTGAGTGCCGAGCGCGTCGAGCAGGACGCGCTTGGACTCGACGAGCGAGGCGACGGACTTGGCCGCGAGGATCTTCGCGTGCCGCAGTGTCTGCGGCAGGAGGTCCGCGGGGGCGAAGGCCTTGAACGCCAGGCCGAGCTCGACGCACTCCTCGGCGTGGATCCACTCGGAACTGAGCAGCACCCAGGCCGCGCGTTGGCGGCCGATCAACTGTGGGAAGGTCACGCTGCTGGCCGCTTCGGGGGCGACGCCGAGCGAGGTGAACGGGCATTTGATCTTCGCGTCAGTGGACATGAAGACCAGGTCGGCGAAGCCGATCATCGTCGCGCCGATGCCCAGACCCAGTCCGTTGACCGCGAGGATCAGCGGCTTGGGGAAGGACTGGAGCTGGTCGACCATGCCGGGGAACCCGTGCTTGCCGTCGGTGAAGGACCCGGAGTTGCGCTGGGCCATCTCGATCAGGTCGGTGCCGGCGGAGAACGCGCGTCCGGAACCGGTGATCACCACGACGGCGACGGCGGGGTCCGCGGCCGCGTCGATCAGGGCCTCGCAGGTGGCGTCGTACAGGGCCTCGTTGAAGGCGTTGAGGGCCTCGGGGCGGTCCAGGGTCAGGACCCGGACGCGGTCGGTGTCCTCGATGCGGATCACGGAGGCCTTCTTTCCAGAGAGCTGACGGATTTTCAGATCGTGTCGGTAGACAGGAAACCTGACTTACTTGGCCGAGTCAAGCAATGGCGTCGGTCCGGGAGCGGGTAGCGGCCGGGAAGCAGTGAAACCTCCGGGCGGCGAGCCGAACCCCACAAAGCCGTCTTCGTTTACCCTCCGAGGATGCCGGTGGGCCCCGTTAGGCTCAGAGCGTGGCCAGTACCCCGACTCATGACGACATCCTCGACCGCTTCGCCGAGTGGCTGGACCGGCATCCCGGACCCGCCGACGCCCCGGCGTCGGTCGCGGTCGGTGACATCGATGTCCTCCTCGAGTTCCGTGAGCTCTACCTGGACGAACCGGACCCCACCCTGTGGAACCGGAGCACCCTCGGCTCGCTGCTGACCGAGCTGCTGCCGGCCCGGTACAGCGCGTTCCAGCCCGACGAGTTCGGCACGATGGTCCCCAGCCTGCGCCGCTTCCTGGAGTTCCTGGCCGGTCAGGGCCTGCTGAACCGGCGCAGCGAGGGACTGCGGCCGCTGACCGGCGAACTCGACCGGCTGGCGGACGGCTACGACGAGGCGATGGCCGACCCGGCCGCCTGGGGCATGGCGAAGCGGCTGTTCGCCGCCGCCGACTCAGAAGGGGTCGACCTGACCGACGCCCGTGCCGCGCAGGAGTGGATGGACGAGGTCAACCAGCGCCCGCACGACCAGCGCGCGGCCCTTACCGCACACAGTGGACCGGTCGGGATCCTGCCGGTCGATCCGCTGTCGGGCGCTGACATCAGCGAGCCGCCGCCGGGGCCGCTCGGCAGCGCTCCGCCGGTCTATCTGCCCGACCGCCGTGAACTGGCCGAAGCGGCGGCCAGGGCCCCGCTGTTCGCTGCGGCGGTACGCCTGGCGGCGTGGGTCGGCAGGCGTCGGCAGGTCACTTCCACCGGTGTGCTGCGGCTCGCACCGGCCCGCGACGCGATCCGCGACCTGGGCCCGGCCGCCGGGTGGCCGGCCGAGGGCCACCTTGAGTGGCTGGTCACCGCCCGGGACTTCGGGCCGCTGCACGAAGCCTGGCTGGTGGCGGAGCACACCGGGCTGATCGAGGTCGGCCGTACGGTGGCACGAGCCACCGACGACCTGGAGCTGGTCCTGGCCGGGGACACCGACGCGGTCCTGGCGGCGTGGGAAGCGCCGTGGGAGGCGGTCACCGAGGGAATCCTGGAGGACCGCGACCCGGAGCCGGTCGAGCAACTGGTGCTGCGCGACGGCAATCTGGTCCGGTCGTTGCTGCGGGAGCTGTACGAGCACGCTGACAGTTTCGTCCCGGTGGGTCTCGCGTTGGGGAAGCTGTTCCAGCCGGTGGACGGCACCGTCCAGCCGTTGCAGATGCACGCGCTGGCCCGGCTGGCGCCCGCGTACACCCAGCCGATCCTCGACGACCTTGAGGCGTACGGTCTGCTCGAACAGAACTTCCCCGACCCCCGGGAGCACCGCCCCGGGCACCGGCGGCGGCCCGTCACCGACGAGGCGGCCGACTGGCCGACCGTAGATTCCGGCGAGGTCCGGCTGACGGCGCTCGGGCTCTACGCGGTGCGGCGCAAACTGCGGGAGCACGGGGTGCTGGCACCGCTGGCGGCCGACCCGCAGGAGGCCGACCGGGCACGTGCCGACCTGACCCGCCGGGCGATCGAGGACGTGGCGGGCAGGGGTTCCTTCCCGCCGCTGCAACTGCCGCCGGAGAACGAGGCGGCGGACGCCGTACGGCGCTCTCCGCTGCTGGCCCAGACCGCGGCCCTGGCCATGTACGTCGCGCAGCACCCGGGCCTGAAGACCACGTCCAGTGAGGTGCTGACGCCCGCCGCGGCCCGCCAGGTCGTCGACGCGCTCGCGGTCCCTGAGGTCGCGGCGCGCCGGGGCGGGCGGATCAGGTCCGCTCGTGACGTCCACGCGCTGCACCGGCGCTGGACGCTCGCGCTCGGCACGGGGATGCTCTCCCTGACGTCAGGTCAGGTGGTCGCCGGGCCGGGTCTGCACACGTGGACAGCGGGCGACGACCAGTCCGTACTCGCCCTGGCCTACCGGGCGTTCGAGGTCCTGATGGAGGACGAGTCGACAGTCGGGGAGGAACACGGGGACCCCGAGGGCGGTGAAGAGTTCAGTGGCATGCTCATCGCCGCGCTCATCCAGGAGAGCGGGGTCGTCCCGCTCCCGGGGCTCGTCGCGGCGGTGCTGGGTGAGGACGTCGACGAGGTCGAGCAGATCCGGCCCCGGCCGCGGGAGCTGGGTGTGGCCGAGTTCCTGGACGCGCCCGACCTGGCGGAGGAGCGGCGCACGTTGTACGAACCGGGCTGGGCGGCCCGGTCGCTCGGCTCCACCGACGACGTGATGCTGCCGTTCCGGATCGCCGAGACCCAGGCCGCGTTGCTGTTCATCGCCGACCGCTTCGCCGCGCTCGGCGCGGTGCGCCGGACCGGTGAACTCCTCGAACTGACCGACCTGGGGATGTTCCTGGTGCACCGGTTCTACCAGGAGCTCGGCCTGCCGGTGCGGACGAGTGCGGAGATCGCCCGGGGGCCGGCGGCCGAGGTGCTGGCCGGGGCGGTCTACTGGCCGGAGGACACGGCACTGCGGGAGCTGGCCGCCTGGACGCTCGGCCGTCCGGTGTCCGAGGCGCTGGGCGACCTGCTCGGCGCGGCAGCTGCGGCCGGACCGCTCGAACGGATAACGCTGTTCGGCCTGCTGGACCGCTTCGGGCCGCCGGAGGGCGACATCGACCGGGCGCTCCAGACGGCATCGGCCGACCCGACGCTCGCCCCGCACATCTGGCACCGGCGGGCCGGGCGCGGCCAGGACGTCGGTCCACCGTCCTCACGGACGCTCGTGTGGCTAGCCGCCGAGGAGGCCGGGGCCGCGCTCGAGTACGACGGCGAAGAGGGGGTGCTTGAGGTATTCGGGCCGCTGGGCGAGGAGGACGGTCCGGAGGCCGAAGTGGTCCTCGACGAACTGGCGGTCAGCGGGCACCCGGTGGCCGAGGAGTTGCTGACCGTGGTCGCCCAGGCGCATCCCGTCGCAGCGGTCGCGGCGCGGGCGGCGCGGGCGCTGGCGAAACTACGGGCCGCCCACGCGGCCGACGACCAGTCGCATCCCGGCCGTGGACCTGGCGGCCGGAAGCGGAAACGCAAACGGTGAGAGACGTCCGGCGTACGGGTGAACCCGTACGCCGGACGTCTCTTGACGGTGTGTCGGAAGTCAATCGCGGCTCACCGGGCGGTGGCCTCAGCTGACGTTGACGTTGTCCACCGCCCAGAACCAGTTGTTGTCACCGGTCAGCCGGAACCGCACCTGCGCGGTTGTGGCGCCGGCCGGGACCTTAAGCTGCAACGACTCGACGGTGCTGGGCTGTCCGGCCGTGTAGGTCTTGAGGGTCTGTGGCGCTCCGCCGTCGAAGCTCACCGAGACCTCGCCGCGCTGTGCGCCGTGCTGCCGGTAGTAGGACGAGAAACTCAGCCTGGCACCTGCGGACACCGGGAACTTCGGGCTGACCAGGGTCGAGTCGAAGAGCCCGGAGGCGGGCTTGTCGAGCCACTCGTCCGGGTCGGCCACCGCGATCACGTTGCGTCCGGCGAGGAAGTTCTCCCGGCCCTGGTCCGGCTCGGCGCGCGCCCAGAACTCATCGGTCGTGAACGACCAGCCGCGCCATTCGGCGACTCCGCCGGTGCCCGTCGCGGAGTTGTCGACCGTCCAGCCGACGGGGGCGGTGTGGGTGAAGCCCTTCACCGAATCGGGCGTGCCCGTCTCGTCCATGGCGCTGCCGAGGACCGTGCGCAGCGAGTCGAACGCGTCCGGCTTGACGTCCTGGACCGGCTTGCCGTCCAGGGACGGGTCCGGGGTCACGCCGACCTGGGCGAGGGCTGTCGCTGCGATGTCGACCATCCGCAGGTCGTTGCGGGTCGAACCGGGCTCGATGCCCGCGCCGTTGGCGATGATGAACGTCTGCCGCTCCTCCGGGGTGGAGCCGCCGTGGCCGCCGCTGGGCTTGTGCCCGTGGTCGGCGGTCACCATGACCAGCCAGTTCTCCGCGTTGTAGGTGGTACGGCCGCGGATGGCGTCGAGCATCTGCCCGACGTAGCCGTCGACTTCGGCGATCGCGGCGAGGTACTGCGGGGAGGCGGAGCCGTTCGCGTGACCGGCGTGGTCGACGTTGTCCTCCTGGACGAACGTCGCGTCCGCCGCGTCGTTCTTCAGGTGCGCGGCGACCTGGGCGGCGGTGTTCTGGTCGTTGGCCCCGACCACCCGCTTGTCCACCGTGGGGGAGATGATGCCGCCGTTTCCGGTCTCCGAGGTGATCTGTCCCCAGGTCGCGGCACCGTACGTGTCCAACTGCGGCTTGGCGTTGTTGATCCGGGTCAGGAAGTCGGGGTAGGTGGTGTAGTTCTTGCCGGTGAAGCTGTTGTTCACCACGCCGTGCTTGGCGGGCCACACGCCGGTGAGGATCGTCGACCAGCCCGGTCCTGACGAGGTCTCCGAGACCGGGTTGCTGTAGAGGGTGCTCTGCGCGGACAGGCCGCCCATGATGAGTCTGTGCAGGTTGGGGGCCTGCGCCTGCTTGATCTTCTCCAGCATGGCCCCGTCCAGGCCGATGACCAGGACCTTGTTGGTCTTCTCAGCGGTGGCGGCACCTGCGGACGGGACGGCCAGTGCGGCCCCCGTCACCGACAGGGCGAGTATCGCGCCGGTGGCCGCGAGGGCGGCGAGGCGGCGGCGGGGACGTACGACTGCGGAAGTGCCGGTGGACAGCGGTGCCTTCACGGCGTGTCCTTTCCTTCAGACGTGGGGCCGCCGGGGAAGTCTCGGCCCGAGGTGTCGGATGTCGTGCGGTGACGCGGCACACTCTGTGGGGCCGAAGTGACCAGTGGTGTGCGGTGTCCTTACGCATCGATGAAGGACAGGACACAATTGGACCAGACCGGTTATGTATCTGTAACTGATCGGCATGAGACGTCGGCGCAGGCCGTTGATGCAGGCCGTTGATGCAGGCCGTAGACAGCAGGTCGACGATTCGCGTTCCGGAAGTGGGCGCGGGTGTGCTCCGGAGGCCTCGGCCACCGGTCTCCACGCGCCAGTGGATCTCAGCCGATCGCGGTGAACACCTTCTGCTGAACCAGGAGTTCACCGTCGTAGCGCAGCCCGGGGCTGACCACGAACCGCACCGACAGGTCGTCAGCGCACCCGGCCCACAGCGTCTGGACCGACGTGTCGATCCTTCCCTGCTGCACTCCGTACTCCCACTCGACACGTCCGCGCACGCTGTCCCGCAGCGCTGAGACCTGCCCGATGAGGCGGTCCGCCAGCATGGCGACCTCCTCCGTCGGGGCGAGCTGACACAGCGTCAGGAGTGCGTCGAGCGGCGGGACTCCGCCCGCGTCGAGCAGCATCGCGCAGGCCTGCACGGCGCAGCGGGCCTGCGCCTCGACCCGGACGGGGTGGGGAGCCCCGACTCCGGGACAGGCGGCCCAGGCGAACGCGGGCAGTAGTTGCTCGGCCAGGTCGCGGTACAGATCGGCGCACCGCGCGCGGGCGAAGGCCGGATCCTGCGGATCCGGGGCCGCGGCCGGGGGTGACGTGGGCACCGGGTAGGGCTGTCGCGCCACCCTGGGAACCCCCTGACCTGTGGTCAGTTCGTCGAGCCGGCGCTCCAGTTCGGCGATCCGTGCTTCGGCGGTGGCGAGCCGGGCGGCCGTGTCGGGGGCGTCGGCCCGCTGGGCGGGCGGGACCGTCGGAGGTGCCGGGGTCGCCGGGGGCGGCGGGAGCGTGGGACGCGGCGGCGGGGAACTGGGGCGCTGCGGGACCGTCACAGCGGGCTCGTCTTCGACTCCAACGCCTTCAACGCCTTCAACGACTTCAACGACTTCAACGACTTCAACGACTTCAACGACTTCAACGACGTCGAGGTCGGCAGTGGGTTCGAGGACTGTCACCAGGTTGACGGGTGCGACGGTGGCGGCGGTGCCTGCGTCAAAAGCCTCGCCGATCAGCGGGGGCCGCTGCGCCCGGTCCGGCTGTCCCTGGTCCGGTTCCGGATCGGTGTCGGCCGCGTCCCCGGCCCGCGGAAACCTGCTGTGCACAAATCCCATCGGCTTGACCGCTTCCCCGTTTGTCCAGCTGTCCGCGTGTTCCGGACACCTTCTCCGCCTGTCACAACCCGAAGGGTCGGAAAGCGAAGACTACTTCGAGTCCCGGTGACCCCGACAGGCGCATGGGGGACGGGCGGCGGCGGGAGGCGAATCCCGGCGATCGTGGACTCACCCGGACAGTCGGGTCGATCACGGCGTACGCTCCGGTGAGGACCCGCGTGAGATCGCGCCCCCGGATGAAGGAGGTGGCCGGATCGTGAGTGTCCCGGAGACTGGAGCCGGCCACGAAGGGCCGGGCTGTGCAGAGCTGCCGCACGGCCGCGTTTCGCGCGGTATCAAGAGCATCGAGGCGGCCCTGCCGCCCGGTCAGCGCCAGCGGTTCAACGACGAGGTCGCGGCGGCCGGCGACCTGGCCGAGCTGGCCCGGCTGATGGACGTGTGGCAACTGCGCGCCGAGTCCTGGACGCGGGAGAGATCCGCCCGGCACCCGGTCAAGGAACCGCCGGAGGGGCCCGCGGGGGGCGACTACGACGATGACCGTCAGTGGACTGACGCTGAGGACTTCCTGGCCGCGCTCCGGGCCGGACAGGACGGGTGAGCCGGCATGGCGGGAAGCCTCCGTACCGTGTCGTCGTCAATGCGGATCTGGCCTGGATCGCCGAACAGGGCCTCCCCGGCGAGGTCGTCGACGACCTGGAGAAAGTGCTGTTACGCCTGGCGTACGACCCTTACAACACGGCCACCGTGGTCCGTGAGCCCGGTGGGCCGCACCGGGTGCGGATCGCCGCGTACAGCCGCGGCTTCGTGCTCTACCGGGTTGACCCGGAGCAGGGCGTGGTGGCTGTTTACGACGTGGTCTACCGGCAGTGAGGCGCACCGCCGTCGGGTGCGCGTCAGGGCACAGGTGGCAGCGGAACGACCAGGACAATGCCGGGTGTACGGGAGATCCCGTACACCCGGCATTGTCGTCGACCTGGTGAACTGATGCGGAATCAGCCGCTGGTGACCGCGTTCAGGAACCGGTTCACCTGCTCGGCCGGAAGTGCCTTCGACAGGTTGGCGGCGGTGACGATTCCCACCAGTCTGCCCTCGTGCATCACCGGGAGCCGGCGGATGCGGTGTCGGGTCATCGAGTCGACGGCGACCACGGCGTCCGACTCGGCGTGCACAGTGTGCAGCTTGCCGAACGGCAGTTCACCGACGGTGACTCTGGCCGCGTCGTGGCCCTCGGCGATCGCCTTCACCACGATGTCGCGGTCGGTGACCATGCCGATGAGCTCACCGTCGGAGCTGATGACGGGGAGCGCGCCGGTGTCGTGGTCGCGCATCAGCTGCGCGGCGCGGTCGAGGGTCTCGTGCGCGGGGACGGTCTGGACGTCGGCGTTCATGATGTCGCGTACAAACGGCATGGGCACTCTCTCCATACGGGACTAACCGGACACGTGTCCTGGTCATCCTGCAACGGCGGGGAGTTGGCCGCGACCGGAGTGGGTGGCGCCTCCGGCGAGAGGGCGAGAGGGCGAGAGGGCGCGGATCGTGGTCGGCCGCGGACGGGTCCAGCAGGTGATACCGGGCGGGGGCGCGGGCTTCCGCGTGTGATGTTCGATACAAGGGCAAGGGCAGGCGGGCGGAATTCGCCCCCTGGGTGCCGCCTGCTGACGTACGGTGGCGTACCGTCATTCAGATTCTGTGGGAAAAACGTTCCCGCGCCATTGGGGCCGCGGTTGGCTGGGGGGCTGCCGCCGAGGTTTAAGTTACTGGTTGGTCACTTCTGTGGAAAGCCGGTCGGAGCGTCGATCGTGGTGTCGGAACAATATCCTCCAACGAGGAAATCGGTTATCCGATCCGCAAGTTTTTGTATTAATTGATTCGGCTCGGGGGAAACCGGAAATGGGAATCAAGGTCAGTGTAGTGATCCCGGTGTTCAACACCGGAGACCCGATCTTGAAGAATCTGGCCTCGCTGGTCGGGCAGAGCCTTCCGCCCTCGGAATTCGAAGTCCTGTACGTCGACGACGGTTCGACCGACGGCACAGCGGACCTGCTCGAGCACCGGATCGCCAAGCACTCGAACATCAGGCTGATCCGGATACCCGCCTCCGGCTGGCCGTCGCGGCCCCGGAACACCGGGATCCAGCTGGCCGCGGGCGAGTTCGTCTTCCTCGCGGACTCCGACGACTGGCTCGAACCCGAAGCCCTTGAGCGGATGTACGCCAAAGCGTTGTCGAGCGGTGCCGACATCGTCTACCCGATCATGATCGGGCACGGCCGCAACGCGCCCCGTGAGCCCACGGCACTGCCCCTCGAAGGGGCGCACCTGTTCACCCACCCCGTGCTCCTGCGGTCGATGACAGCGCTGAAGCTCTTCCGGCGCGCCATGCTCCTGGAAAACAACGTCTGGTTCCCGGACGGCAAGGTCTACCTCGAAGACCACAACTTCACGCTGCAGGCGCACTTTGCCGCGCGGTCGGTCGCGGTGCTGCACGACTACCCGGCCTACAACTGGCTCCGCGACGAGACCACTAACAACATCTCGCAGTACCGCATGGACCCGCACGAGTTCTACCCGGGCGTCCGCCGCATCCTCGATATCATCGAGTCGCGCACCACCCCCGGACCGCTGCGTGACCGGCTGTTCGCCCGCTGGTACCAGGTGAAGATGCTCGACCAGTTCGCGGAGAAGACCCTGCGCCGCAGGAACGACCACTACCTCGAGGTGTACGAGGTGGTTCACCGGCTGACAGCGGAACGCATCCCGCTGTCGGTCGACGAGTACCTGCCGGTCAACGACCGGGTGCGGTCCACGCTGATGCGGGCCGGCCGTCCCGATCTGCTGCGCGCGCTGGCCGCCCACGAGGCCGGCACCACTCACCAGCCCCGGCTCGAGCAAGTCTCCTGGGAGCAGGGAGCGTTCACCGCACGGATCGTCACCGACCTGGTCCGGGTAGACAAAGGCGACAATTCACAGCAGCCCGTCCGCTTCGTCCAGGACGGGGACCGGGTCCGCTGGGACCTGCCCCTGGAGATCCGGCGGGTCCCCGGCGTCGAGGCGGCGTCCGACGCCACCCGGGCACTGGAGGAAGCCTCGCTGCGGGTGTTCCTGCGCAACCGGAAGAAGGGTGGCGACCTGTACGCCCCGACCTGGCAGCAGTCCGAGCGCATCCCCCTGGGCCGCAACGTCGAAGGGCACGAGGTCTTCGCGCTGCGGGTGCGGTCGGTTTCCCGGATCGACCCGGAGACGCTGAACCACGGCGTCCCGGTGACCGGCACGCTCGACCCCTCGGTGCTCCTTGAGGTGTGCGGCTGGGGGAAGTCCAAGCGGCTGGGCTCCGGACGTGACCCGGTGACGGAGCACCAGCTGTGGCCCGCCCTCCTGGGACCGGCGGGCACGCTGGTCAATCCGTACTGGACGAAACCGCACGGCAACCTCAGCTTCACCGTCGGCGGCAGGGCGAATCCGGTCCTGGAGGCGATGACCGAACCCGAACGGATCCAGGTCCGGTCCGACGGCAGCACCGTCTTCGTGCGCATCCCGCTGGCACTGGGCCACGTCGAGGGACAGGTTCCTTACACCGTCCACCTGACCGCCGAAGTCACCGGGCCGAGGCATGTCGAAGGCATCGTCAGGCAGGGGCCGGCCCCCGGCACCGCGGTCCTCGACTTCGCCGTACCGATCGCCACGCTGGCCCCCGGCACCATCAACTGGGGCCCGTGGCGGATCTCCGTGGAGCGCCTGGGCACATCGCACTATCTCGGCCGCGTCCTGGCCATCGACCCGCAGCGCGGTCAATGGAGCTGCGTGCCGTCCCCGTGAGACGCACATCCGCAAGCTCGCCCGTACGCGATGTTCCGGTCCCGCCGACCAGGCCGGGGCCCCGCCCTACCCGGCGCCCGCTGAACCATGACGAGGAGCCCCGGCCCTGTGACCGCCCCCCTGGAACCAGACACGCTGACACCCGACGCCGAGCCCGTTCCCCCCGGCGGCCGACGCAGCCGGCGGGCCGGCGCCAAACCCCGCAGGCGCTGGAAGAAGCCACTGCTCATCATGCTGGCCCTGTTCGTCCTCCTGATAGGCGGGACGGCCGGCTACGCGTGGTGGCTCGTCAGTTCCCTGGACTCCAACATCACCCGCGAGAAGGACGTCTTCGCCCGGGACGGTCTTCCCGGCGCCGACCCCCGCCCCGAGAAGGACCCGGCGGCCGGCAAGGCGATGAACATCCTGCTCGTCGGCTCGGACTCGCGGGGCCCGGCGTCCACCGGCACCGAAGCCGACGTTGACTTCAACAAGCAGCGCGGCAACCGCACCGACACGATGATGCTGCTGCACATCCCGTCCGACCGCAGCAAGGTGCAGGCGGTCTCACTGCCCCGCGACTCCTGGGTGAACATCCCCGGCAAGGGCGGGGCGAAGCTCAACGCCGCGTACTCCTGGGGCGGTCCGGCACTGCTCACCGCCACGATCGAGGACCTGACCGGCATCCGAGTCGACCACTACATGGCGGTGGACTTCAACGGGTTCAAGAGCATGGTCGACGCGCTGGGCGGGGTCGACATCGACCTCAAGGAGGCCACCCACGACCCGTCCCAGATGGTCGACTTCGTCGCGGGCACCAACCACCTCACCGGAGAGCAGTCGCTCAAGTTCGTCCGGCAGCGGCACGGCCTGCCACGCGGCGACCTGGACCGGGTGGTCCGCCAGCAGAAGCTGCTCGGCGCCATCGCCGGGAAGGTCACCAAGGACGGCGTGCTCGGACATCCGCTGCGGACCAAGGCGCTGATGGAAAGCATGACCAAGTCGATGACCGTCGATGACGGGATGTCGTTCAGCGACCTGACCGGCCTGGCTGAGAGCCTGAAGGGCGTGTCGGACGGGGACATCGAGTTCCGCACCGTCCCGGTCACCGGCACCGGCTGGCGCGGTCAGCAGAGCGTGGTCGAACTTGACCGGGCCCGGGCGGCGGAACTCTTCGACGCCATCCGCAGGGGTGCCGCCTGGCCGGCCGCCCGCAAGGGGGAGACCGCCAAGCCGTAGTCGACGAGATAGCCCTGACGGGCCGTCAAGTGACAATGAAACTCCCGCTTCATCTGATGGGCTGTCAAGTGACAGTCGGTTTCCTGCCGAAACAGACCTCAAGGGCTGTCGCCCCGTCGGGTCAGGCCATCAACTCGTACGTGTCAACCAGCGACCCGGCCGCTCCGCCGGCCGCTACGCCCCCAGCGATCATCGAGGTCTCCGCGTGCCCACGACACAGCCCACCGAGCCCCTGCGCACCGTCGCCGTCATCCTCGCCGGAGGAACCGGACAGCGCATCGGGCTGCCCATCCCCAAGCAGTTCGTCAAAGTCGCGGGCAAGACCCTGCTCCAGCACACCCTGGAGGTCTTCGACTCGTCCCCCCAGGTGGACGAAATCCTGGTCATGATGGTTGCGGGCCACGCCGAAGCGACCCAGGCGATCATCGACCAGGCCGGGCTCGGCAAGGTCACCGGCATCCTCGAAGGTGGCGTGACCCGCAACGAGACCACCCGCAACGCCCTGGCCGCCATCGGCGACCGGGAGTGCAACGTCCTGTTCCACGACGCGGTCCGGCCCTTCGTCACCCACCGCATCATCGCCGACTGCGTCGACCTCCTGAGCCGGTACGAAGCCGTGGACGTGGTCATCCCGTCCGCGGACACAGTCATCGCCACGGACGGCGAAGTGCTCATCGGCATCCCCGAGCGCGCGAAGCTGCGCCGGGGCCAGACCCCGCAGGGCTTCCGTCTTTCCGTCATCCGCGAGGCCTACGAAATAGGCTCGGCCGACCCGGACTTCACCGCCACCGACGACTGTGGTGTGGTACTCCGCTACCTTCCGAATGTTCCCATAGCCCTGGTACCGGGACATGAATCGAACATGAAGGTTACGGAACCAGTGGACATCTTCATCGCCGACAAGCTCTTCCAGCTGTTCGCCCACGAGGCCCCCCGGCACGCCGACGACGACGCGTACGCCGAGGCGTTCACCGGCCGCACCATGGTGGTCTTCGGCGGCAGCTACGGCATCGGCGCCGACGTCGCCGCGATGGCCGCGCGCCACGGTGCGGACGTCCACTGCTTCAGCCGCAGCACCACCGGCACCCACGTCGAGCACGCCGACGAGGTCCGGGCGGCGCTCGGCAAAGTGCACGCCGAGACCGGCCGGATCGACTACGTGGTCAACACCGCGGGCATCCTGCACAAGGGCAGCCTGGCCGACGCCCCCGACCGGGTGATCGAAGAGGCCCTGCGGGTCAACTACCTGGCCCCCGTGCACATCGCCAGGGCCGCCCTGCCCTACCTGGCCGAAACCCGCGGGCAACTGCTGCTCTACACCTCCAGCTCGTACACCCGCGGCCGGGGCGACTACAGCCTCTACTCCTCGGCGAAGGCCGCGGTCGTCAACCTCACCCAGGCGCTGGCCGAGGAATGGTCCGACCTCGGCGTACGGATCAACTGCGTCAACCCGGAGCGCACCGGGACACCGATGCGGACCCGGGCCTTCGGCGACGAGCCGGTCGGCAGCCTGCTGGCCTCCAGCGAGGTGGCGCAGGTGTCCATCGATGTACTGATCTCCACGATGACCGGTCACATCGTCGACGTGCGCCGGGACATGACCCGGACCAGGCCGATGAAGCCGGTCCCGGACGCGGCACCGGACAGCGGGCTGATCCCCGCCCAGCTGGGCCGGCTCCTGGCCGACGACCTGACGCAGGTAGGAAGATGAAACGTCTCGCGAGGCTGCTGCTCCTGGACCGGCCGGTGGACGTCCTCCTGGTCGTGGCCTTCCTGGTGTCGTTCGCCGCGCTTCCGGTCACGGCGCTGCTGCCCTCCCTCTGGGGGTTCACTGCGGCAGTCGTCGTCAGCTACATCGCCGACGAGGCGCTGCACAGGCGCGCGCCGGAATTCGTCAAGACGCTCGCCTCGGTACGGCTCAACCGGGTGGTGCGCTTCCTGCTCCGGCAGGCTCTGGCGATCGTGCTCGCCGACCGCCTCGACGCCCCCACCTCCCTGGTGATCGCGGCGCTCTGCGCGTCCATCGGCCTGTTCTGCGTCCTGATGCTCTACACGGTCGCGCACCGTACCCTGCGTGTGCGGCGGACCCTGCCGATCGTCGTGCGCAACATCGACCTCAGCGTGCTGCGCATACCCGACACCCCGCCGTCGTTCCTGTACGACCGGTACCTGCGCAAGTTCCTCCACCTCGACCTGCCGCTCCTCGGCGGGCTCCTGGCGAGCCTGGCCACGCACCGGCGGATCGTGGCGGTGGGCGGCTACGCGGTGTCCCTGACCGCCGCGGCCCTGATGTTGGCCGTCCTGCTCCGGCAACTCCGCAACAACCGCCGGGCGCCGACCCGCCAGCGCATCCTCAACGCGGTGAACTGGCAGCTGACCGAGTACCGGCCGCAGGTGGCGCTGTACTTCACCTTCGCCGCGGTGTCGCAGGACTTCATGTACCAGGTCAACATGTGGCTGGAGACGCTGGAGAGCCTCGACCGGCGGCCGCTCATCATCCTGCGCGAACGGGCCACCTTCAGATTCCTCAGCCGCACCCGCATCCCGGTGGTGTGCGTGCCCAAGGCCGACGACCTCGCCGAGCTGGACCTGAACAGCCTGCAGGTGGTCCTGTATCCGGGCAACGCCGGGAAGAACGTGCACATGCTCCGGGTCGCCGAGGCCAAGCACGTCTTCATCGGCCACGGTGACAGCGACAAGCTCGCCAGCAGCAACCGGGTGAGCAAGATCTACGACGAGATCTGGGTGGCGGGCAAAGCCGGCCGGGACCGCTACCAGCGGATCAAGTACGCGGTCCGCGACGAGGCGATCGTCGAGGTGGGACGCCCCCAGCTGGCCGACATCAAGTCGGTCGCCGAGCACGTCCCGGGCCCGCAGCCGGTGATCCTGTACGCGCCGACGTGGGAGGGCTGGAGCGACGACGACTGCCACACCTCGGTGATCCCGATGGGTGAGCGGATCATCGAAACGCTCCTCGCGCAGAACCCACCGGTCCGCGTCATCTACAAACCGCACCCGCTGAACGGCAAGCGTTCGGCTGAGGCCGCCCGGATCAACGACCGCATCATCTCCCTGCTGCGCGAGGACAACCAGCGGCGGGACGCCAAGCGGACCGCTGTGAAGGTGGCCGAGGCCAACGTCCGGCTCCAGGAGATCAACAGCCGGCTCGACGACCTGGTGGGCCGTCAGGTCCGCGGTGACGACGCGGAGCAGAGCCGTGACGCGGGCCTGAACGCCGCCGGTCCTGGCGGCAACGATGAGTGGCTCGCGCTGCGGGACGAGTGGCACGAGTTGTTCTGGGCGAGCCGTGGCCCCGTCCGGCACAACGTGATCCTCAAGCAGTTGCCCCACTTGTACGAATGCTTCAACCAGGCCGACATACTGATCAGCGATGTATCCAGTGTGGTGGCGGACTTCGTGGCCAGCCTGAAGCCGTACGTCCTGACGAACGCCGCCGGGCTGACCGACGACGATTTCCGCGCAGCCTTCACCACCGCGGGCGGCGCGTACATCCTCGACGTGGAGTGCACGCGGCTGCCCGGCATCCTCGACTCGGTCCGCCCGCCATGGCGGGACCCGATGGTGGACGACCGCCGGGTCCTGAAGGACTACGTCCTCGGCCCGGACAAGCCCACCTCGATGGAGAGGTTCAACGAGGCGGTCAACACACTCGCCATGCGGGCCGAACGGCACGAGATGGAAAGGCTGCTGACCGAGCTCGACCCCACGCTCGGCGGGATGCCCGAGCCGCCCTCCGGCCAGGCTTCCTGGTTCCGCGATTCAAAGTGAGAGGTTGGACAACGTGAGCCAGGCCCCCGCCGACCGGCCTTCCCCGCAGGCGGGTGCCGAGCGCCCGTCCCCGGCGGACGCCGGGCCGCTTCCCCGGGCGGGCGCCAGCCGGGTCACCCGGCGCGGCCTCGTGAAACTGGCCGCGGGCCTCGGCGTCGCGACCGCCGCCGGGCTCATCGTCGCCCGTCGCACCGGGTCGTCGGACCACGGGCCTGCCGATCCCGGGCCGTCCGACGGCGCGTCAGCGAAGCCGGACACCGGGCCGCGGTTCGCCCTTGACGGTCCGTCGGCGCTACTCCTCGACCGGGTCGAGCTGGGTGGGACGGGCACAGTCATGCAGTCCTTCGCCTTCGACAGTGCCAACCGGTGGATCTTCACCGCACAGGTGAAGGACCGCAGCGCGGGGGATCTGCGGATCACCAGGCTCAGCCTCGACGGCAGGCAGCGCGGCCAGATGATCCTGACGGGGTTCGGCCACGGTGGGCAGATCGGCGTCGAACCGGTCGGCAGCGGAAGCCGGCTGTGGCTGGAAGGGGACTCCCTGCAGGAGGGTGACACCGGGTGGGGGACCCGGGTGGCGGCCGTCCCGTTCACCGACGGCACGACGGTCGACTACGGCGACCGGCAGGTCCAGGGATTCGCCCTGGTCTCCGGTGCGCGCCGGGTCACGTGCGCGCTGGATCCGCTCTTCGGTCAACTGGCCGTGCGCTACACGAAGAAGGGCCAGGTTCGGGTCCGCGTCCACCCGCTCCAGAGTGTGCTGCGCAAGGACCGTACCCCGCGCTATGACATCCCCGCGCCGCCGATGAACGTGTCCCGGGGGAACCCTAAGCCCAGCGCGCAGGGGATGGCCCTGCTCGGCCGCTACCTCTACACCCTGGAAGGCAACGCCTACGGAGCGCCCGGATCCGCCGAGGGCGTCGGCAACACCTATCTGACCTGCACGGACGTCGCAGTGCCCGGTGGGCAGCAGATGGAGCGCCGACTCCTCGGCGAGGGTGTGGACCTGCCGTTCCGCGAACCGGAGGGGGTGGCCGTGCACTTCCCCGACCCGCAGCGCCCGGACCGGGCCAGGCTCGCGATCGGTTTCGCGTCGAGCGCCGGAGCGGACGCGGAGCGCAGGCTGGCCAGCATTTTCGTCAAGGATCTGCCGACGGCCTGATCCCCTGCCGCGCCGATCATGTGTCGCAACGACTCCCAGAACCCGAGGGCTCGGAATTCCAGGGGTTCGATATACCGGGAAGCTTGATAAATCAGATGGAAGCGACCAGTACACCAGTTTGGGCCGGCGGGAGCTGACGAAAGTGCGGGTCCACCTCTGGCCATCGCGCGGCGGATGCCGCAATATCCATGATGGAATCAAGTATTGTTCCCGGCGATCCGGAGGTCCGGACGCCTGGAGCGCCGCAAAGCGCCCAGGACTCCCGGGAACTGCGAGGGGACTGCGCCATGACCAACCAGACCGGACCGCTGACGGCCGCGGATGAGGGTTTCACCCACCAGGTCGCCGAGACGTTCGCGTCCGTCGCCAGCACCGACCCGTCCTGGACGGAGAAGGTGTGCGCGATGGCGGCGGCCCGCGACGGCAGCCTCCAGATCGGCTTCGGCCTGGGGAAGTACACCAACCGCAACGTGATGGACGGCTACGCGGGCGTCTCGCGCGGCGTCGAGCAGTTGACCGTACGGGCGTCGCGCCGCCTGTCGTCGGCGCCGGGCCTGACCGCGACGGGGCCGATCCGGTACGAGGTCGTCGAACCGCTCAAGCTGGTCCGATTCGTCCTCGAGCCCAACGAAGTCCAGCCGGTCTCCTTCGACTTCACCTTCGAGGCCGCCGTACCGGCGTCCCTTGAGGAGCGCACCCACAACCGTCGCGGCTACCGGACCACGGCCGACCTGGTGCGCTACCACCAGACAGGGGTCGCCTCCGGCTGGGTCGAAATCGACGGCGAGCGTACGGAGGTGGACCCCGGCACGTGGGTGGCCACCAGGGACCACTCCTGGGGCACCCGCTACGACGTCGGCGCGCCGGCGGCCGACCTCGAACCGGCCGGGTCGCACCCGGCTGCGTCCTTCCGCATGATGTGGTCACCAGTCCTGATGGAACGTCAGGACGGCAGCCGCTACGCACTGTTCCTGCACTACCAGATCATCAGCGCGCCAGGCTTCGCGCAGAAGAAGGTGACCGGCGGCGTCGAGCACCCCGACGGTCGTGTCGAAGAGTGGGCGGATCTCGTACCCGACCTGTCCTTCGACCCGGTCAACCGGCGACTCCTCGGCGGCAAGGTGCACGCCACCATGGCTGACGGTTCGTCAAGACCTTTGCGGATCGAGGTCGTCAGCGACACCGGATTCCACCTCGGCGCCGGTCTCTACTTCGGCTTCGACGGCCGCCACCACGGCGAATGGCGTGGCGAGCTGAACGTCGAAGGTGAGCGCATCGAGGACTGCTCGACACCCGGACAGGCCCGCCGGCTGCACCAGATCCGCGACACCGTCATCCGCGTCACCGACCCGGTCGGCGGGGGAGTGGGCTGGGGCAACTGCCAGCCGATCATCACCGGCGCGGACGAGGGCCTGGGGCTGACCGCGGAGTCGTCCTTCATGTGATCAGCCGTCAGGGGAGCGTCCGGGCCGGACGCTCCCCTGAGCGTGTGTCCGGCCCGCGGAGTCAGACGCTCTCGCCCGTGAGCGGCTCAGGCCGGACGCCACCCGTACGGACGGCGTCGAACAGCTCGCGGCCGCGCGCCGCGTCGAGCCGGACGGCGTCCGGCGAGCGCTTCCCGGTCGGCGGGTGGGGCTTGTAGACCACCCGTACCCGCTGCGGTCCGGCGGCCATCGGAAAGAGCCGGCCCCCGCGGACTGCGGGGACCGGCTCTTCGCGACAGACACTCAACCGGGCGGAACGCCCGGCCTCAGCAGGATCAGACGGCCGGCACCGAAGCCACACCCGGCTCCAGGAAACGCTTGCCGCTGACCGCCTCGGACACACCGGCCCGGTCGAGGTAGGGGGTGATCCCGCCCAGGTGGAACGGCCAGCCGGCACCCGTGATCATGCACAGGTCGATGTCCTGCGCGGCCTGCACGACACCCTCGTCGAGCATGAGGCGGATCTCCTCGGCCAGCGCCTTGAGCGCGCGCTCGCGGACCTGCTCCTGCGTGGACGGCTTGTCACCGACCACCAGGAGCGCGGTGACCTCGGGGTCGACGACCGGCGCCCCTGTGTCCCACTTGTAGACCGCGCGCTTGCCGCCCTTGACGATGCGGGCCAGGTTCGAGGACACCCCGAACCGATCCGGGAACGCCGCGTTCAGCGTCTCCGCGACGTGCAGCGCGATGGCCGGACCGACCAGTTCGAGCAGCGTCAGAGGCGACATCGGCAGACCCAGCGGGGCCAGCGCGTTGTCCGCGACCTCGAACGGGGTCCCCTCGTCCACCGACGCGAGCACCTCACCCAGGAAGCGGGTCAGGACCCGGTTGACCACGAACGCCGGAGCATCCTTGACCAGCACCGACGTCTTCTTCAGCGTCTTCGACACCGCGAAGGCCGTGGCCAGGGTCGCGTCGTCGGTCTGCTCGGCGCGCACGATCTCAAGCAGCGGCAGGATCGCCACCGGATTGAAGAAGTGGAAGCCGACGACCCGCTCCGGGTGCTGGAGCTTCGACGCCATCTCGGTGATCGACAGCGACGAGGTGTTCGTCGCCAGGATGCAGGTGTCGGAGACGACCGCTTCCAGCTCGGCGAACACCTGCTGCTTGACGCCCATCTCCTCGAACACGGCCTCGATCACGAAGTCCGCGTCCGCGAAGGCGGTCGCCTTGTCCAGCGCGCCGGAGATCAGGCCCTTGAGCTTGTTCGCAGAATCCTGCGACGTACGGCCGCGCAGCAGCAGCTTGTCGATCTCGTCGTGGCAGTACGCCACGCCCTTGTCGATGCGCGCCTGGTCGATGTCGGTCAGCACGACCGGCACCTGGAGGCGACGCGCGAACAGGAGCGCCAGCTGCGAGGCCATCAGGCCCGCGCCGACCACACCCACCTTGGTGACCGGGCGCGCGAGCTTGCGGTCGGGGGCACCGGCCGGACGCTTGGCGCGCTTCTGCACCAGGTTGAACGAGTACAGGCCGCTGCGCAGCTCATCGCCCATGATGAGGTCCGCGAGAGCCTCGTCCTCGGCGGCGAAACCGGCTTCGAGGTCACCGTTGCGGGCCGCGTCGATGATGTCCAGGGCGCGGTACGGGGCCGGGGAGGCACCGTGCACCTTGGAGTCGGCGATGGCCCGGCCCTTGGCGACCGCGGCGTCCCACTCGGTGTCGGAGAAGGACTTGCGCTCGACCGTCACGTCACCGTTGACGACCCGCGCGGTCCAGCGCAGCGACTCGGCCAGGAAGTCGGCCGAGTCGAGCAGCACGTCGGCGATGCCGAGCTTGAACGCCCGGGGGCCGGACAACTGCTTGTTCTGGTTCAGCGAGTTCTCGATGATCACCGAGACGGCGTTGTCCGGGCCGATCAGGTTCGGCAGCAGGACGCAGCCGCCCCAGCCGGGGACCAGGCCGAGGAAGCACTCCGGCAGCGAGAACGCCGGGACCGCGGTGGAGATCGTGCGGTACGTGCAGTGCAGGCCGATCTCGACGCCGCCGCCCATCGCCGCGCCGTTGTAGAACGCGAACGTCGGGACGGGCAGGGCCGACAGACGCTTGAACGCGTCGTGCCCGGCCCGGCCGATGGCGAGCGCGTGCTCGCGCACCTTGATCGCTTCGATGCCCTTGAGGTCGGCGCCGACCGCGAAGATGAACGGCTTGCCGGTCACACCGGCGGCGACGATCTCACCGTCGACGGCCAGCGACTGCACCTTGTCGATGGCCGCGCCGAGCTCGGCCAGACCGCCCGGGCCGAACGTGCTCGGCTTCGTGTGGTCGAGGCCGTTGTCCATGCTGATGAGGGCGAACTTGCCCGCACCGTAGGGCAGATCGAGGACACGCACCGGGAAGTGCGTCACGACCTCGTCCGGGAAGATCTCCGCCGCGAGGGTCTGAAGGTCCGTCATGATTACTTGTTCCCCTCAGTGCCGTACGCAACATGGTTCGGGTTCTCCCAGACGACCGTGCCGCCCATGCCCAGACCGATGCACATGGTGGTCAGGCCGTAGCGCACCTCGGGGTGCTCCTCGAACTGCCGGGCCAGCTGGTTCATCAGCCGCACACCGGACGAGGCCAGCGGGTGGCCGAAGGCGATCGCGCCGCCGTACTTGTTCACCCGTACGTCGTCATCGGCGATGCCGTAGTTGTCGAGGAAGGCCAGCACCTGCACGGCGAAGGCTTCGTTGACCTCGAACAGGCCGATGTCGTCGATGGACAGGCCGGCCTGGGCCAGCGCCTTGTCCGTCGCCGGGACCGGACCGATGCCCATGACCTCGGGCTCGACGCCCGCGAAGGCGTACGACACCATGCGCATCTTGACCGGCAGACCCAGCTCGCGCGCCACGTCCTCGGCGGCGATCAGCGAGGCGGTCGCGCCGTCGGTCAGACCCGACGAGTTGCCCGCGGTCACGTTGCCGCGCACCCGGAACGGCGTCTTCAGCCCGGCCAGGGCCTCCAGCGACGTGCCCGGACGCATCAGCTCGTCCTGCGTGGCCAGACCCCAGCCCTGCTCGACGCTGCGCGTGGCGACCGGGACCATGTCCAGCTGGATCTTGCCGTCGGCGTACGCCTTGGCGGCCTTCTCCTGGCTGCGCACCGCGTACTCGTCGGCGCGCTGCTTGGTGATGTGCGGGAACCGGTCGTGCAGGTTCTCCGCGGTGTTGCCCATGCTCAGCGCGGACGGGTCGACGATCCGCTCGGAGAGGATCCGCGGGTTCGGGTCCATGCCCTCGCCCATCGGGTGGCGGCCCATGTGCTCGAGACCGCCGGCGACGGCGATGTCGAGCGAGCCGAAGGCGATACCGCCGGCGACCGAGGTCACCGAGGTCATCGCGCCGGCGCACATGCGGTCGATCGAGTAGCCGGGGACCGACTTGGGGAGGCCTGAGAGCAGGGCCGCGACACGGCCGATGGTCAGACCCTGGTCGCCGATCTGCGTGGTGGCGGCGAGGGCCACCTCGTCGATCCGCTCCGCGGGCAGCGACGGGTTGCGCCGCATCAGCTCGCGGATGCAGGCGATCACCAGGTCATCGCTACGGGTCTCGTGGTAGATGCCCTTGGCACCCGCCTTGCCGAAGGGGGTGCGGACGCCGTCGACGAAGACGACGTTCCTGACGTTTTGAGGCACGGGAGCATTCCTCCTGCGGTGGACTGCGCGCTGCACCGGTGAAGGGTCCTGCCGGACAGCTCTTTGGACCCATGCTACTCATGAGTAACCAATTCGCGAAGGGGGGCTCTCCGGTGCGCTGGATCACGTCGTGCGCGAAAGCACTCCGCGGCGCCGGAACTCAAGCCGCAGGTGGGCCCGCCCCGGTATGTGACTGTTCCCGCAGTCCTGTCACAATGCCGCTGAGGTATGGCTAACTTAGCTATGCCTAACCTTGCTTGATCTGATCTCTGCCGCCGCTTCCGTCCCCGGGGCGGGCTGAACCGTACTTGGAGTGTTGAATGTCCGCCGTCCGCCGTTCCCTCGCCACCGCCGCCGTCCTCGGCCTCGGGTTCCCCCTGCTCGCCGCCTGCGGAGGCGACTCAGGGAGCTCCGACGCGGTTAAGATCACCGCCTCCGACAAGAAGTGCGAGCTGAGCAGCAAGGACTGGAAGACCGGCAAGAACACGCTCAAGGTCGCCAACAAGGGCAGCCAGGTCACCGAGCTGTACGTGTACGCCGCCGGCGACCGCATCGTGACCGAGCGCGAGAACATCGGCCCCGGCACGTCGGTGGACATCAACTTCGAGATCAAGCCCGGCAAGTACCAGGTCGCCTGCAAACCCGGCATGAAGGGCGACGGCATCCGCCAGGACGTCACCGTCGCCGGCGCCGTCACTGAGAAGCAGATCGACCCGCGCCTGGCCAAGGCCGTCGTGGACTACCGGTCCTTCGTCCAGAAGACCGTCGACGACTCCGAGCCGCTCGTGCAGTCGTTCACCGACGCGGTCAAAGCCGGCGACGTCGCCAAGGCCAAGGACCTGTACGCCAAGTCCCGCCTCGGCTGGGAGACCATCGAGCCGGTCGCCGAGGCGTTCGGCGACCTCGACCCGAAGATGGACATCCGCGAGGCCGACCTCGAAGCGGGCCAGGAGTTCACCGGCTGGCACCGCCTTGAGAAGACCCTGTGGACCACGGGGCAGATCACCGGGGACGACAAGAAGTACGCCACCGCGCTGATGGCGGACTTCAAGGACCTCCAGGCCAAGGTCGGCGGTGCGGAAGTCACGCCCACCTCGATGGCCAACGGTGCCAAGGAACTGCTCGACGAGGTCGCCACCGGCAAGGTCACCGGCGAGGAAGAGGCGTTCAGCCACACCGACCTGGTCGACTTCGCGGGCAACGTCGACGGGGCGAAGAAGGCGTACGAGCTGCTCAAGCCGTACGTGGCGGAGAAGGACGCGGCCCTGGCCGGCACCCTGGACGCGGAGTTCACCAAGATCCAGGGCCTGCTCGCCAAGTACAAGCAGGGCGACACCTACGTCTCGTACGAGACCGTGGACGCGGCCAAGCGCAAGGAACTGTCGGACTCGGTCAACGCGCTCGCCGAGCCGCTGTCCAAGCTCGCCGGCGCCGTCTCCCAGTAAGCAGAGCCGAGTAAGCAGCCCCACCCGCTGGAACCTGGCAAAGGAGAGGCCGTCGATGACGGAAGAACACGACAACACCGCGCCGGCGGCCGTTCCTGATGGTCCGTCGGGAACCGTCTCCCGGCGGGCCCTGCTCGGCTGGACCGGCGGCGCCCTCGCCGTGGGAGCCGTCGGCGCCGGCTCGGTCACCGCCGTGGTCGCGCACGCGTCCGAAGCGGAGACGGACGACTCGCCCACCCACGCCGTCCCGTTCCACGGCGCGCACCAGGCCGGTATCACCACACCCGTACAGGACCGTCTGCACTTCGTCTCGTTCGACGTCGTCACCGACGACCGGGCGAAACTCGTGCGGATGCTCCAGGACTGGACGGCCGCCGCGACCGCCATGACCGCGGGTAGGGACGTCGGCCGCGGCGCCGTCGGCGGCATCCCCGAGTCCCCGCCGGACGACACCGGCGAGGCCCTCGGCCTGCCCGCGAACAACCTGACGCTGACGATCGGCTTCGGCCCGTCCCTGTTCCTCAAGGACGGCAAGGACCGCTTCGGCATCAACGGGAAGAAGCCCGAGGCGCTCGCCGACCTCCCGGCGTTCCCCGCGGACAAGCTCGACCCCGCCCGCTCGGGCGGCGACATCTGCGTCCAGGCCTGCGCCGACGACCCGCAGATCGCCGTGCACGCCATCCGCAACCTCGCCCGCCTGGGGTTCGGCACGGTCGCGGTCCGCTGGTCGCAGCTCGGCTTCGGCAAGACCTCCTCCACGACACCGAACGCGTTGACTCCGCGCAACATGTTCGGTTTCAAGGACGGCACCCGCAACATCGCCTCCGACGAGACCGCCCGGCATCGCGAGTTCGTGTGGACCAGCGAAGGACCGCAGTGGATGCGCGGTGGCTCCTACCTGGTGGCCCGCCGGATCCGGATGCACATCGAGACCTGGGACCGTACGCCGCTCCAGGAGCAGGAGGACATCTTCGGCCGGACGAAGGGCGAAGGCGCGCCGTACGGAGCGGTCAAGGAACACGACCCGGTGCCGCTGAAAGCCCTCCCCGTGGACTCGCACGTCCGGCTGTCCCACCCCGATTCGAACAACGGCGCGACCATCCTGCGCCGCGGCTACTCGTTCGTCGACGGCTCCGACGGCCTGGGCCGCCTGGAGGCGGGCCTGTTCTTCCTCGCCTACCAACGTGACCCGCGTACGGGGTTCATCCCCGTCCAGAAGCAACTGGCGGCGAAGGACAAGATGAACGAGTACGTCCAGCACGTCGGCAGCGCACTGTTCGCGTGCCCGCCCGGGGTCACCGGCCCGGACGACTACTGGGGCAAGGCGCTCTTCGCCTGACTGAGCTGCGTCGGCATGGACGGAAGTCCCCTCTGAAGATCTTTCAGAGGGGACTTCCGCACAAGATCGACGCGCCTCCGGCGCGGCGGCGGATCAGGCTGCGGTGACCGGCTCGCGCTGCGCCGCCGGGGACTTCTCCACCCTCGGCTTGTGGAAGCAGAACACCAACATCACCGGCACCAGGTAGGCCGCCCACACGCACACCTGGAACACCGTCGGGTCGGGCTGGAAGTTGAAGATGCCCTTGAGCAGCGTGCCGTACCAGCTGTCCGGCGGGATCGTGTCGGAGACGTCGAAGGCCTTGTTGTTCAGGCCGGGCAGGAAGTCCGCCTCCTGCAGGTCGTGGACTCCGTACGCGAGGACTCCCGCCGCCACGACGATCAGCGCGCCGCCGGTCCAGGTGAAGAACTTCGCCAGGTTGATCCGCACCGCGCCCCGGTAGAACAGGTAGCCGAGCACGATCGCGCTGGCCAGGCCGAGGACCACGCCGACCAGCGGGTCGGTGCTGTCACCGGTGGCCCGGACCGCCGTCCAGACGAACAGGGACGTCTCCAGGCCCTCGCGGCCCACCGCCAGGAAGGCGGTCAGCACCAGCGCGCCGGTGCCCATGGCGACGGCGGCGTCGAGCTTGCCGTGCAACTCGGTCTTCATGGAGCGCGCGGTGCGGCGCATCCAGAAGACCATCCAGGTGACCAGGACGACGGCGGCGACCGACAGGCTGCCGCCGAACAGCTCCTGCTGCTCGAACGTCATCTCCGCGGAGGTGTACGTCAGGACGGCGGCGAAGCCGAGGCTGAGGGCCACCGCCGCGCCGATGCCGGTCCAGACCGGCGGCAGCTTTTCCTTGCGGCCGGTCTTGACCAGGTACGCCACCAGAATGCTGACGACCAGGGACGCCTCCAGGCCCTCCCGCAGTCCGATCAAATAGTTGGCGAACACCGGCCCTACCTCTCACGATTATGTGTATTAGGTAAGGCTTACCAATATTTTGGGTGAAGTGTCCAGACCGCGCCCCGCGGGCTGTGCCACTGGACAGGACCAGCCCCGGGTGCCCGGAGCGCGCGAACGCGTCTCCGGTACACCCTGGACGGTGGTTCCGCGAGGTCAGACGGTGTCCGCGGGCACCGCTGGTTCTTCCGTACGGTGGGCCTCGATGCGCAGGAACGCACCCGCCAGGACCGGCGCGGTCAAGGTCACCTGCCACTCGCGGGCGCCGTACGCACGCAGCCGGGCGGAGACCGCGTCCTGCGCCGGGACCGCGGGCGGGTCCCAGGCCAGGCGACGCACGGAGTCCGGCGCGAGCAGGTTCTCAGTCGGCAGCCCGTGCTCGTCGGCGATCGCCGCGACCGCAGTCTTAGCGGCGACGAGCCGCTCGGCGGCCACCGGGTCCTTGTCCGTCCAGGCGCGGGCCGGCGGCGGGCCGTCCGGCGCGAGGGTGTTGGGCGGCAGCTCCGAGTTGGGCAGCCCCCGGGCGAGCTCGATCGCGGCCAGCCACGTCCTGGACTCACGGCGCGAATCACGCCCGGTGAAGCCCGGCAGCGCCATCAGCGCACCGACCGACGGCGGCAGCGCGAGCGCGGCCTCGACGATCGCGGCGTCCGGGATCACCTTGCCCGGTGTCACGTCCTTGGCCTGCGCGATCTCGTCACGGGCTTCCCACATCGCGCGGACCACGGCGAGCTGCCGGGGCCTGCGGACGCGGTGCATGCCCGACGTGCGCCGCCACGGGTCCACCCGGGGAGCCGAGGGCCCGGCCGCGACGATCGCGGCGAACTCCTCCAGCGCCCAGGCGAGCTTGCCCTGCTCACGCAGGGTCTCCTCGATGGCATCGCGCAGTTCCACCAGGACTTCGACGTCAAGCGCCGCGTAACGCAGCCAGGGCTCGGGCAGCGGACGGGTCGACCAGTCGACGGCCGAGTGGCCCTTCTCCAACTGGAAGCCGAGCACCGACTCGACCATCGCGCCCAGGCCGACCCGGGGGAAGGACGCCAGCCGCCCGGCCAGTTCGGTGTCGAAGATGCGCTGCGGGACCATACCGACCTCACGCAGGCACGGCAGGTCCTGGGTGGCTGCGTGCAGGACCCACTCGGCGTCGGCGATGGCCGAGTTCAGGGAGGTCAGATCAGGGAGTGCGGCAGGGTCTACGAGCGCGGTCCCCGCGCCGGCGCGGCGCAGCTGGATCAGATAGGCGCGCTGTCCGTAGCGGTACCCGGAGGCCCGCTCGGCGTCCACGGCCACCGGGCCGTGCCCGCCGGCGAACGCCTCGACGGTACGTGCCAGCGCGGCCGGATCGGCCACGACGGGGGGCACGCCCTCACGTGGGGCCAGCAAAGGAACCGGCGCCGGAGCTTCGGATGTGGATTCGAGAGAGGCGTCGGTCACCGGTTAAACATAACGCGGATCCCCGACCGGTGGGTTCGCCACCCGTCGGGGATCCGCGTCTCGCTTGCGCTTGTATGAAGCGCGGGGTTCCTGTGGTGAGGGGATCCCACAGGATGATCGTGTTGCTGGCAACCGTCGTTCAGCTGTTCCCGGCAGTCTGCCCGGGACGGCTTCCGGTCAGCTGATGATGCCCGCGCGCAGCGCGAGTGCCACCATGCCGGCCCGGTCCCCGGTGCCCATCTTGCGGGCGATCCGGGCCAGGTGGCTCTTGACCGTCAGCGCGGACAGGCCCATGGCCTGGCCGATCGCCTTGTTGGAACGGCCTTCGGCAACCAGGCGCAGGACCTCGATCTCACGGGCCGACAACTCTCGGACTCCGGAAGATGGGTCGGCTCCGTGTTCCGGCCGGAGCCGTGGAGCGTGTGACATGCCAACCATGCCGGCTTGCCTGTGCTGTCCAGGATTCGTTCCCGCCCGCGCACCCGTCACGACATAGCCCCGTACACCCGCGGCGAGCGCGGAACGTACAGCACCGATGTCGTCGGCTGCGGAGAGTGCCAGCCCGTTCGGCCAACCGGAAGCGCGCATCTCCTGGAGGAGAGCGAGCCCGGAGCCGTCAGGCAGATGCACGTCGGCGACACAGAGGTCGCGCGGCGTGCCGGCACGGGAGCGAGCCTCGGCGATGGTGGACGCCCCGACGACGTCACGCACACCGAGGGCCCACAGATGACGGATGACCGCGTCGCGGACCCGGGGGTCTGCGACGACAACCATCGCCGTGGGCTTGGAAGGACGGTAGGCAAGCAGGTTTGCTGGGTGGTCGAGAAGTACCGACACCGGGCCTCCTGCGCAGTGATCGCGATTCCCGGGAAGTTGGGGTGAACTACTCCCCGGGGTGGTCACATGATGCTTCGGCAGCTTTCCCGTCCGGCTTTAGAAGAAGATCCAGATCCGTTATGTGCCGTTGATATGGATAAGCGTGGATGCGGCTACTTTTCCGGGCCGTCCACAGCACCCCGGGGCCGGTGCGGTTCAGGGCGAGCGGCGCTGCGGGAGCTGGACGACATCCCGGTGCGTCTCCACTGGCGGCAGCCCCGCGCACGTGCACAACATCTCCGTCCACGCCCGGACATGCGCGCCGAAATCTTCACCCACCGGAGTCCACGACGCGCGGATCTCAATCTCCGTACGGGCGGACCGGCCCGCCAGCGAGCCGAAACTCTGCGACGTCGTACGGCTGACAGTGCCGCTCGGCGCGGTGAACAGCGCGCGCTGCGACTCCAGCGCCTCGGTCAGCCACGACCAGCCCACCTCGGGCAGCAGCGGGTCGATGGCCATCTCCGGTTCCAGCTCCGCCCGGGAGAACGTAACGATCCGGAACGGCCCTTCCCAGCCCTCCTGCCCGTCCGGGTCGTGCAGCAGCACAAGCCGGCCCGCGGCCGGTTCATCGTCCTCGCCCAGCACCACCTCGGCCACGAACGCCGCTGAGAACGGCGCCAGCTTCCGCGGACCCGCCATCTCATTGATCTCGATCTCCGGCCGCACTGCGGCACCACGCATCCCGGCTACCGCGCGGCGGAACGCCTCAGGCTCCCCGGCCCCCGCTGAACCGCCGCTCCCGGCCTCGCCCACTCCTGCCATGCGGTGAGCGTAGGGTCACCTCTCCGGTCCGCCCGGGAGGCGCGCTGTCCTGTCCCCGCGGCGGATCGAAACGTGACTTCCGGAGCGAAGCGGAGGAAGTCACGCTCCGATCCGTGACCTGGGTGTCCCCGCACTTCGCTCCAACGCCGGGCCGTGCTGCGACAGGGGTTTTTCGGCGTACCCAGGTACTCCCGACCGGGGCTCAGCGGTCGGAGACGGGGCATGAGTGCGAAGATGGCTCCGTGACTGCTTTGACTTCTTCGTCCGGCACCGCCCCCTCCACCGCTCCTGCCGCCGCGCGGGACTCCGCCTTCCTGAAGGCCTGCCGCCGGGAGGCGGTGCCGCACACACCGGTGTGGTTCATGCGCCAAGCCGGCCGATCGCTTCCCGAATACCGCAAGGTCCGTGAGGGCGTCGCCATGCTCGACTCGTGCATGCGCCCCGATCTGGTCACCGAGATCACGCTGCAGCCGGTCCGCCGGCACAACGTGGACGCGGCCGTCTTCTTCAGCGACATCGTGGTGCCGCTCAAGGCCATCGGCATCGACCTCGACATCAAGCCGGGCGTCGGCCCGGTCGTCGAGAACCCCATCACCACCCGGGCCGACCTCGCGCAGCTGCGCGACCTGACGCCCGACGACGTCCCGTACATCACCGAAGCGGTGAAGCAACTGGTCGGCGAGCTGGGAGCGACCCCGCTCATCGGCTTCGCGGGCGCTCCGTTCACCCTCGCCAGCTACCTCGTCGAGGGCGGGCCCTCGAAGAACCACGAGCGCACCAAAGCGATGATGTACGGCGACCCGCAGCTGTGGCGCGACCTCGTGGACCGGCTCGCGGTCATCACCGGGGCGTTCCTCAAGGTGCAGATCGAAGCGGGCGCCTCCGCCGTCCAGCTGTTCGACTCCTGGGCGGGCGCGCTGTCCGCGCAGGACTACCGCGACCTGGTCCTCCCGGCCAGCCGCAAGGTCCTCGCGGAAGTCGCCCCGTACGGCGTCCCGCGTATCCACTTCGGCGTCGGCACCGGCGAGATCCTCGGCGCGATGGGCGACGCCGGGGCTGAGGTCGTCGGCGTCGACTGGCGCATCCCGCTGTCCGAGGCCGCAGGCCGGGTCGGCCCCGGCAAGGCCCTGCAGGGCAACCTCGACTCGGCCGTACTGTTCGCCGGGTGGGACGCCGTCAAACAGAAGACCGACGAGGTGCTCGACAGCGCCAAGGGCCTCGAAGGCCACATCTTCAACCTCGGCCACGGCGTCCTGCCGGACACCGACCCGGAGATGCTGACCCGGCTGACCGAGTACGTCCACGAGCAGACCGCAGTGTGACCTGAGCTGAGAAGTGTGGGGCCGACCGCAGTAGTCGCGGTCGGCCCCACTTTTTCCGTCAGCTGCCCGCCGGGGGATTCTCCGGCGGCGCGGGCGGGGGCGGCGTGTGCGGGCGGTCCGCGTACGCCTGCCACTGGCCGGCCGGGGTGGGCTGCCGGCGCTGCTCCCGGCGTTGCCTCCACGCGGCGGCCCACCGCTGCGCCGGTCGCCCCGTGAACCGGTTGACCAGCCAGACCAGTACGGCGATCACCAGGAACGGCAGCAGCGTCAGCAGCACGATCAGGATCACCGACACCACGTCGACCAGCGCGTCCCAGCCGGTGCGCAGGGCGTCGCCGAGCCGGTCGGTGAATCCGTCGTCGTCCTTCTTTTTCTCCTTCTCCGCTACGGGCGGCGGGTTCGTGCCGGACACCGCGAGGGTGATCGTCGCCATGTCGGCCTGTGCAGTCAGCGACTGCTGACGCTTCAACAGTGCGTCCAAGTCCGCTTCGCGGCGCGTCAGTTCGCTCTCCAATGAGACGATGTCGGCGATCGACACCGCCTTCTCCATCAGCTGCCGTACCCGGGCCACGCTCGCCCGCTGACTGTCGATCCGCGAACTGACGTCCACCACCTCGTCGGTGACGTCCTTCGCGTTGCGCTGCCGGTTCAGGATCTCGCCGAGACGGCTGAGGTCGTCCAGCGTCTTGTCGAAGGCAGCCGGCGGCACCTTGAGCGTCAGCGTGCTGTCCTGCCGACCACTGTCCCGCCGGGTCTGCTCGTCGGCGACCAGGCCGCCCGCCCCGCGGATCAGGCTCTGCGCCTGTGCCACGGCCTCCTGCACGTCCTTGGCCCGGATTCGCACCTCGGCGGTCAGGACCACCTTGCGCTGCCCGGCCGCGGGGTCCGTCTTCCCGTTCGTCTGACCAGTCGGGGCCACGGCCTTCCCCGGTGCCGGCGCACCGGCCGGCGTGGGCGCCTGGGGTGCCGCCGCACCTGTTCCGGGCCGGTTGTCCGACGTGTTCTTGTCCCCCGGTGAATCACTGCTGCACCCGGTCAGCAGCAGTCCCGCCCCGAGCACTGTCGCGACTGCGACTCTGACTCGCTTCATCCGCATGTTTACCCCCCGATTGCAGCCATGGTGTGCCGCTGTGACGGGCCTGGTCCCTGTTAGGTTCCGGACGTTGTGAAACAGTGACCACATGCGATCAGCGGGCACCCAGGCCATCTCGGAAACCAGGCACATCGCCGTGGTCGGCGGTGGGATCTCCGGCCTGGCCGCCGCCTGGCACCTGCTGCGGAACACCGGGCCCGGCGTACGGGTGACCATCCTCGAAGGTGCCGCACGGATCGGGGGGAAACTCACGTCAGCCGAAGTCGGCGGCATCACCGTGGACGTCGGCGCGGAGTCGATGCTTGCCCGCCGCCCTGAAGCGGTCGCTCTCGCCCACGAGGTCGGACTCGCCGACCTGACGACCCCCCCTGAGCCGGTCGGCGCGTCGGTCTGGACCCGCGGCGCGCTGCGCCCCATGCCGCGCGGCCACGTCATGGGAGTGCCCGGCGACCTCGGCCCGATCACCGCCAGCGGAGTGTTGTCCCCGGCAGGTCTCGCCCGCCTTGCCGAGGACCGGACGCTGCCGGTCCGTCCGTACGACGGCGATGTGACCGTCGGGGACTATGTGGCCTCCCGCCTCGGCCGCGAGGTGGTCGACCGGCTGGTCGAACCGCTGCTCGGCGGCGTCTACGCGGGAGACGCGTACAAGATCTCCCTGGCCGCCGCGGTGCCGCAACTGCTGCCTACGGTCCGGAGTGGCGGTTCGCTGCTCGACGGCGTCCAGGCGCTGCTCGCCAAGGCCCCGCCGGACACCACGCCGGTCTTCCAGGGCATCCGCGGCGGCGTCGGCACCCTGCCGACCGCGGTCGCGGACGCCGTCCGGGCGACAGGACGTGGCACAGTGCGGACGGACACGACGGTGCGGGTCCTCGACCGCACCCCGACGGGGTGGCGCCTGACGCTCGGCCCCGCTCATGCGACAGAGACCCGTACGCCCGAATTCTTCGAAGCCGACGCTGTGGTCCTCGCGCTTCCGGCGGCACCCGCGGCGCGGCTCCTGCGCCCGCACGTGCCCGCCGCCGCCGATGTGCTCGCCGGAATCGAGTACGCGAGCATGGCGATCACGACGTTCGCGTTCCGCCGTACGGACGTCTCCCTGGCCGGCAGCGGCTTCCTCGTCCCGGCGGTCGACGGGCGGAGGATCAAAGCCAGCACCTTCTCCAGCAACAAGTGGGCCTGGGTCGCCGCAGCCGACCCGGACACCTTCATCCTGCGCACCTCGGCGGGCCGCGCCGGGGACGTCACCGCACTCCAGCGGGACGACGCCGACCTGATCGACGACGCCCGCGCCGAACTGGGCGAAGCCGTCGGTCTCGACGCGAAGCCGCTCGACGCGGTGGTCACCCGCTGGGGCGGCGGCCTCCCGCAGTACGCCGTCGGCCACGTCGACCGCGTCGCGGGCGTCAGGGCGGCGGTGGCCGGGCTGCGGGGCCTCGCGGTCTGCGGCGCCGCGTACGACGGTGTGGGCATCCCCGCCTGTATCGCCGGTGCCCGGCGTGCGGCGGACGGGCTGCTCGCCGGTCTGCCGGTGCCCCCCGGGCTGAAAACCGCCACCGACCGTGGACAATCGGACGTATGAGTGAGCCCACCACCACCGCAGCGTCCGACGCCGAGCAGATCCGTGAGCTGGAGGTGGTCATCGACGGGGAAGCCGCACCCGACGAGGACATCCCCGCCGCGGAGGGGCGGCCCGACCGGTCGAAGATGAAGGCCCGCGACCTCAACGAGGTCGTCCGCTACACGATGTGGTCGGTGTTCCGGCTGCGCGAGCCGTTGCCCGGCAACCGGGCCGGCATGGCCGCCGAGGTCGAGGAGCTGTTCGAGCAGTTGCTCGACAAGGACGTGGTGGTCCGCGGGACCTACGACGTGTCCGGGCTCCGCGCCGACGCCGACCTCATGGTCTGGTGGCACGCGGAGAGCTCCGACGAACTCCAGGAGGCGTACAACCGCTTCCGCCGTACGGGCCTGGGCCGGCTCCTGGAGCCGGTGTGGTCGAACATGGCGCTGCACAGGCCCGCCGAGTTCAACAAGAGCCACATCCCGGCGTTCCTGTCCGACGAGGAGGCACGCGACTACGTGTGCGTCTACCCGTTCGTCCGGTCGTACGACTGGTACCTGCTGCCGGACGCCGAGCGCCGCACGATGCTCGCCGAGCACGGCAAGCTCGCCCGCGGCTTCCCGGACGTACGCGCCAATACGGTCGCGTCGTTCGCCCTCGGCGACTACGAGTGGCTTCTCGCCTTCGAGGCGAACGACCTGTACCGCATCGTCGACCTGATGCGTGAGCTGCGCGCCTCCGACACCCGGCTGCACGTGCGCGAGGAGGTGCCGTTCTTCACCGGGCGCCGCCGCCCGGTGTTCGAGCTGCTGGCCGGGCTCGCGTAGTAGACCCGGACACGACGGAGGGCCCGTGGGAGATTTTTCCTGCGGGCCCTTTTGCTGTGGGTGGTGACTGTGTGGGTGGTGACTGTGCGAGTAGTGGCTGGGCGCGGTGGCTGGGCGCGGTGGCCGGGCGTTGGAACTGTGCGTCGGGACTTTGTACGGGTGAACTGACCGGTGGGGTCGTCGCCGTCGGTCAGTCGCCGCCGCAACCGCCGCCACCCCCGCAGGAACTGGAACCGCAGGAACCGGAACTGCACGACGAGGACGAACAGGAGGAAGAGGAGTCGCCGCCGCCGCCGGAGTGCCACCAACCGTCGCTACTACCGCTGCTACCGCCACCGCCACCGGCACCGCCTCGTTTTATCGCGATGACGGCGCCCACCACGATGACTATCGGGATGATGCCGAAGAGGATGAATCCGAAGTTGCTCATGTTCGTCGCCTCCATCGTGTGGTTCTGCCAGCCGGGAAGTGGATCAGGTACTCGACGAGCAACTGCTGCTGGACGAGGAGCAGGAAGAACTGCTGCTACAGGAGGAACTGCTGCACGATGAGGACGAGGAGCAGGACGACCCCGACGAACTGCACGAGCTGTGCTGGTGCCGGTGGTGGTCCGGTGAGGATCCGGAACAGGACGACGGCGGGGGCGAGGAGTGCGGATTCCCGGGAGTCCCGGGAGTCGCCCACCACGCCAGGTCACTCGGGGAGCCGCCGCCCGGACCGTACCCGCCGCGCGGGATGGGGGGCCGGGACATCCCGTTGCGGGCCCGGCGCACGGCCCGTCTGACCAGGAAGACGACAAACACCACGGGGAGGACCATGAACAACAGGAGCACGACAATGGGAGTCATGACTGCGGTGTCACCTTTCGAACGGCCGGCTAATCGGAACTGACCGGATCTGACGGTCTTCCCTCGATGTTCTTCCTTGCCGGGCAAGCCTGGTGACGGTCTCTCAGCTGCCGCAGCCCCCGCCACCGCAGCCGTTCCCGCAGCTTCCACCGTGTCCGCCACCGTCACTGCCCCCGCCGCAGCCGATGGCTGATCCACCGTCCGCGGCGGTGGCCGGCGCGTTCAGGACCGGATACAACGGATCGTCGGATATGGCGCTGAGCCCGACCAGGGCCACCGCCCCGGCCACGAGTACGGGCGTCGCCCCCAGCCGACCGGGCACCTGCGGCCGGGCCCGCACCAGTGCGTCGACGCGCCGCTTGCCCACCGGCGTCACCCGGTTCACCGAAACGAGGTAGACCAGCACGCCGATCATGCCCAGGCAGACGGCCAGGAGCCCAAGCACCAGCACCGTGGAGCCGAACGCCGCGTACGGGACGGGTGTCGTCGCACTGCCGGCCACCAGGACCAGCAGGGCCAGCCCGGCACTCGCCTTCATCGGCCCGTACGACCGGGGAAGGATCAGCCCGTCCACCGCCAGCCGGTCGCCGATGCCGCGCACGGCTTCGGATTTCACCAGGCCTGAGGGCAGGGCCAGGTCCTTCACCGTGTTCAGCCGCGTGTGTCGGGCGGCGGCCAGGACCGCGCGCTCGACGGTGTCTGACGCGGCATCGCCGGCCGGGACGGTGAGCCTGCCGTCCTCGGACCCGATGTGCAGGCGCCCCTCCCGCTGAAGCTTGACCAGTGCGGTGTCCACCACCCGCCGGGGACCGCCCGTGAGGTAGGCCGTTTCGTACACGTCGAGGTCACGCGCGGGGTCGCCGCCCGGCTGCGGACCCGGGCCGCGTACGGCGATCGGGGCCAGTGCCAGGGAGGTGATGACCGCAAGGCCGACGACGATGAACCACAGGACGGCTGCGGCCATGGTGTTGTTTCCCCGTTCGCTGCTCGGTGTTCGGTGTTCGGTGTTCGGTGTTCAGCGGGTTCTGCGGGGGATGAGGCCGCTCACGTGGTCGGCCAGCCGGCGCAGCCGGCCCGGCCGTGGCGGCAGCATCCCACGGGCCAGCCGGCGGCCGATGTGCCGCTCCGCGGCCAGCCAGTAGACGAACCCCAGCGCGTCGGCCCGCGAGCCCGCCACCGGCTTGGGGCGGCCGTCGGCGAAGGCGGAGAACAGCGGCGCGAAGCGGTCACCCAGCGCGTCGAGGAGCTGCGCCGGGACGATCCTGGCGGTACTGTCCCGGCGCTTGGCGATGAGCGCCCGGCACTGGGCCTTGATCCGGGCCGGGTCAAAACCCTCTGGTACGGGCCCACCCGCGACCAGGGCGGCCAGGAGCTCCTCCTGGCGGAGTGCCAGGCGTTCGCGGGCGGTCATGCGCGGCTCCGGTGACGGTCCGTCACCGCGCGGATCGCGTTCAGCTCCGCGGCCAGCGCGTCGGCGGCGGGGAAGTTGTCGTCGCGTTCGAGCAGTACCCGGGGCGGGGCGTGCCGCGCGCACAGCATGTCGAGGACTTCGAGCACCGGCTCGGCGAGCGGGTGCGCGTGGGTGTCGTGCCACAGGCCGTCGCGCAGGAGCCCGCCGGCGACGTGGACGTACGCGACCGCCTCCAGGGGCAGTTCGTCCAGTTCGGCCGCCGGGTCCAGGTTGTGGTTCACCCGCTCGGTGTGCAGGTTCGCAACGTCGATGAGCAACCGTACGCCGGTCATCTCCACCAGCTCCGCCAGGAACTGGCCTTCGGTCAGTTCGTTGTCCGGCCAACTGAAGAGGGTCGCCGGGTTCTCCAGCGCGAGCGGGACGGGCAGGGAGTCCTGGGCGCTCCTGATGTTCTCGGCGACGACGGCGAGTGAGTCGCGGGTGCGGGGGACCGGCAGCAGGTGCCCGGCTTCCAGGCCGCCGGCCCGGACGAAGGCCAGGTGCTCGCTGACCAGTGGGGCGTCCAGCGCGACCGCGAGGGCGGCGAGCCGTTCCAGACGGGCCGGGCCGGGCCGCTCGGCACCGCCGATGCCCAGGGAGACGCCGTGCGGGATGACCTGCGTGCCGCGCTCAAGGAGGCGGCGCAGTGAGCCGGGGAGGTGCCCGGGGCAGATGTTCTCGGCGACGACCTCGACGAAGTCGACGTGGGGGAGCCGTTCCACGGCCAGGTCGATCTCCGGCCGCCAGCCGATGCCTACTCCGGTCACCGCACACCTCCTGAGGTTGTCCCTGAGGCGATGATCCCGGTTGGAACGTCTGTTCAACTACGCGGAAGTCCCTACAGATCGGGTGGACCGACGTGGAGGAGACCCGGACCCGGCCGCAGCCGCCCGGGTCCGGGTCTCCTCAGCGAACCGGAGGGCTGTCAGCCCGCGTCCGGCTCCAGTTTCAGCGACACGGAGTTGATGCAGTAGCGCTGGTCGGTCGGGTTGCCGTAGTCCTCGCCCTCGAAGACGTGCCCGAGGTGGCCGCCGCAGTTCGCGCAGCGCACCTCCGTACGCACGGTGCCCATGCTGCGGTCCTCGATGTACTCCACCCGGTCCTCGGCCAGCGGCGCGAAGAACGACGGCCAGCCACAGTGGCTGTCGAACTTGGTGTCCGAGCGGAAGAGCTCGGCATCGCACGCGCGGCAGCGGTAGACGCCGGTGGTCTTCGTGTCGGTGTACTCACCGGTGAAGGGACGCTCCGTACCGGCCTTGCGCAGGACCTGGAACTCCGCGGGGCTGAGCTGGGCCTGCCACTCTTCGTCTGTCTTTTCGACTTTGTACGCCATGGAGCCATCAAAACACGTGCTTGTTGCCGGATGTCCGGCGGCTGCTGATCGTCACCGGCACGTAAGGACCCGCGCGCAGCTTCCCGGGACTGAACGCGCCGGAGCCGCAGTGCCGTCCAGCACACTCCGACGCCGGCGTGTCTTCAGCTTCAGCGCTGTTCGATCGCCGCCAGGATCTCCGGACCGAGCAGCGTCACGTCGCCCGCGCCCATGGTGAGCACCAGGTCGCCGGGGCGGGCGATCCGCGCGACGACGGCCGGGACGTCGGCGAGCCCGTGCTGCATCCGGACCAGTCCGCCGGCCTCAAGCGCCGCGTGCGCGACGATGTGGCTGGTGATGCCGGGAACCGGGTCCTCGCGCGCCGGGTAGATGTCCATGACGATCCCGATGTCCGCGGCGGCCAGCGCCCGGCCCATCTCGACCCCCAGTTCCTGCGTACGGGAGAACAGGTGCGGCTGGTACACGGCGATGACCCGGCCGTTGCCCGAAGCCTGCTGGGCGGTCTCCAGGTCGGCCGCGATCTCCGTCGGGTGGTGGGCGTACGAGTCGACCACCCGGACGCCGTTCACCTCGCCCTTGAGCTGGAAGCGGCGCCGTACGCCCCGGTAGTTGCCCAGGCCTTCGGCCATCCTCCCGGTGTCGATGCCCAGCGCGCGCCCGGCGGCCAGAGCCATCACGGCGTTGGAGGCGTTGTGTCGCCCCGGCACCGCGATCTCGAACGTCTGCTCGATTGTTTCGGATGTCCCAGGCTCAGCCTTGGTCCTTACGGTGATCTTCGCGGCCAGGCCGTGCGGCTCGTACCCGACCAACTGCAGGTCAGCGCCGTCGGACTCGCCGACCGTGACGGTCCTGAGCCCGGGGAGCGACACCGCGACCCGCTTGTGCAGCGCCTTCGCGCCCTTGTCGTCCGCCGACAGGATCAGCGTGCCGCCCGGCGTGATCCGGTGCGCGAAGATCTCGAACGATTCGTACACCGCGTCGAGGTCGGCGTAGTTCGCGTGGTGGTCCAGTTCCACGTTCAGCACGATCGCCACTTCGGGCGCGTACTTGTGGAAGCTGCGGTCCGACTCGTCGGCCTCCGCCACGAAGATGTCGCCCACACCGTGGTGCGCGTTCGACCCGGCCTCGTTGAGGTCCGCGCCGATCGCGAACGACGGGTCCAGGTTCAACGACGTCAGACTGACCGCCAGCATGCTGGTGGTGGTGGTCTTCCCGTGGGTGCCGGCGACGGCGACCGAGCGGCGGCCGTCCATCAGCCGGGCCAGCGCGTCGGCCCGGTGGACCACCGGCACACCGCGCTCCCGCGCGGCGACGAGCTCGGGGTTGTCGGCCCGGATGGCGCTGGACACGACGACGGCCGTGGTCCCTGCGGGCACGTTCGCCGCGGCGTGGCCGACATACACGTCACAGCCGAGCTGACGAAGCGACAGCATCAGCGTCGAGTCCTTGGCGTCGCTGCCCGACACCTTCGCGCCGCGCAGCGCCAGGATCTTGGCCAGACCCGACATCCCCGCACCGCCGATACCGATGAAGTGCGGGCTGCCCAGGTCGGCCTGGGGCGCGTCCGCGGGCGCGGTGGCAGAGGACATGCGGGGTTCCTTCCGGCTGAGGGATGACAGGGACGATTCTGCCGTATCCCGGACCTGTGCCGTTTCCGGACTTGAGCTGCCAGAAGGCCGGAGTCACCCGCCGGGCGGAACCAGGGGCGCTCCGGAACCGACGGGTCCGCACCCGGTACGGCGTCGGCTCCGGGGCGTGGTCAGGCGCTGTGCGCGTACAGCTTCAGGACCGGGACCCCCACCTGGTGCCGGGCCCGGGAGGCCCAGTCGCGGTGGAAGAACTCTTCGATCAGGTGCGGATCAGTGAGGACGATCACCTCGTCGGCGTTGTGCTTGTCGACGGCTTCCTTGAGGTAGTCGAGCGGGTCCTCCCCCGGGGCGGTGTCACCGGCGGCGTCGGCACCCGCGTCGCGCAGCGCCTGCACACTGGCCTGCAACGTCAGTTCCGACGGCTCTTTCGCGTCCACTTCGTCGGGGGAGACGGTCAGATCCTCGGCGGCCCGCTCGCCGTGCCCGAGAGCCGCGTCGTCCAGGGCCTTGAGCAGCCTGCGGTGGTCGGCCCGGCCCGGCATCAGCACCACGAACCTGGTCTCGACGCCCTCATGCAGGTTCGTGACCAGCTCGACATCGGTGGGGTTCAGGAACTTCTCAGTCAGCAGGACGATCGTGTACACGCGACTTCTCCACTTCCAGGCATGACATTGAATCCGTCGGTTCGGCGGATGGACTGCGCCCCCACGCTGTCCCCTCAGGCTGTTTCCCCAGGATGGGTGGAATACGCGGTGCCGTGTGTCACGTAGCCCATCGGTGACCGGATTTGTCACTGCAACGGGTGGTTCCCGGCCATCCGGCTTTACGTACGGACGTACCGCCCGAACAGGAACCCGTCGTCCTCCAGGAGCGACCCCAGGGCGAACCGCTGCGGGGTCTCCAAGAGCGGCCCGGACAGCATGCGGGTGGCATCCCCAGCGGTCAGCAGGGGGCCGAGGGCCAGACACAGCTCGTCGACCCGCCCTGCGGTGACCAGCCCGGCCAACAGGTGGGGTCCGCCCTCAGTGAGCATCCGGGTCCAGCCGCGCTCGGCGAGGGCATCCACCGCCTGACCGAGGTCCACCTGTTCTTGACCGGCCACGATCACATCGCAGACCTCGGCAGCGCGCCCCGCGGCCTCCCGGTCGGCCGCCTCACACGTGATGACGACCGGGGGCGCGACCGCCCCCGTGAACAACGGCGCGGAGAAATCCAGCGCCAGACTCCGGGTGACGATCGCGATCACCGGCACCGGCAGCCGCCCGGCGGCCTGCCGCACCGGGGCGTACCCGGCCTGCGGCTGCGGCGGCCGGTATCCCTCCACCCGCACGGTCGACGCCCCCACCAGGACCACATCGGCCAGCCCGCGCAGCGCGCCGAAGATCTTCCTGTCCGCGGGGGAGGACAGTGCGCCGGACAACCCGTCCGGCCCCTGCGCGGCCCCGTCCAGACTCGACACCATGTTCGCCCGCAGCCACCTGCCACCCCGGTCCACCAGGTCCGGATAGGCGTACACGGCATCGATGTCGACCGGTGCGTCGGGCTGCTGGGAGGCGGGGATCAGGCTGCGCATGTGATCGAGTGTGGCAGTTCTGATGCCGGCTCCAAGCGCGGACGTGATCCTCTCTGATGCCGGCTCCAAGCGCGGACGTGATCCTCTCTGATGCCGGCTCCAAGCGCGGACGTGATCCTCTCTGATGCCGGCTCCAAGCGCGGACGTGATCCTCACGTCCCCGTCGCTGCGCTCCGGGGCCGTTCGGCGTCCGCGCGTCGCCGGAAGAGACTGCGTCCGCCGCCGAGCTGCGCCGGCTCCTTCGACGCGCTCCTTCGCTTCGCTCAGTCGCTCTTCGGCGTCCGCGCGTCGCTGGGTCAGGCCGCGTCCGCCGCCGAGCTGCGCCGGCTCCTTCGACGCGCTCCTTCGCTTCGCTCAGTCGCCTCAGGGTGGTGTGGCTGGGAGGCCGCGCGCCCATCGGGGTGCCGGTGCCGCGAGCAGGGCGGAAACCGGAGGGTACGCTGGTTGATCGTGTCCACAGTGTCCCTAGCCATGCGCCGTCCGGTCGTCCCCGCCGACCGTCTGGTAGCCGAGATGGTCCCGCCGCCGCGCTTCGCCGCCGCGCGCTTCAGCACCTACATACCCGACGCCGCGCAGCAGAGCCAGACAGCGGCCGTCCGCCGTCTGGAACAGTTCGCCGCGGCACTCAACGCCGGTGACGGAGCGGGGAAGAAGCGCTGGTTCAAGAAGGCGTCCGAGCCCGGCCCCACCGGTATCTACCTCGACGGCGGCTACGGCGTCGGCAAGACCCACCTGCTGACCTCCCTGTGGCACGCGGCCCCGGGCCCGAAGTCGGTGTGCACCTTCGTCGAACTGACGAACCTGGTCGGCGCGCTCGGCTTCCAGCAGACCGTGCAGGCCCTCTCCGGGCACCGGCTCCTGTGCATCGACGAATTCGAACTCGACGACCCGGGCGACACCGTGCTGGTGTCCAGCCTCCTGGGCAAGCTGGCCGACGCGGGCGTGAAACTCGCCGCCACGTCGAACACCCTCCCGGACAAGCTCGGTGAGGGCCGCTTCGCGGCCCAGGACTTCATGCGCGAGATCCAGGGCCTGTCCGCCCGGTTCGAATCCCTGCGCATCGACGGCCAGGACTACCGCCACCGCGGCCTGCCCGGCGCCCCGGCGCCGCTCGACGACGACCAGGTCACCGCGGTGGCACAGCGCACCGCGAACGCGGCCCTCGACGACTTCGTGCCGCTGCTCCAGCACCTGTCCGAAGTCCACCCCAGCCGCTACGGCGCGATGCTCGACGGCGTCGAAGGCGTGTACTGGCGGGGCGTGTGCACCGTGCCGGACCAGGCCACCGCGCTGCGCCTCGTGGTGCTCGCCGACCGGATGTACGACCGGGAGCTGCCGGTCCTCGCCTCGGGTGTGCCGTTCGACAAACTCTTCACGGACGAGATGCTCAAGGGCGGCTACAAGAAGAAGTACCTGCGGGCGATATCCCGGCTGGTCGCGATGGCCCGCGAGGGCGCGGGCAAGGTGCCGACGGCCTGACGGCCTGGGTGGTTGACCGCTTGACGGCCTGACTGCTTGACGGCTTGACGGCCTGACGGCCTGGGCGTCTGGGCGTCTGGGCGGCGGCCGGAGTGCTCCGAACGGCCCTGCCCGGCCTGCGGTAGCCCTTCTCGTACGCGATGATCACTGGAACTGTGTCCTGGGGAACAGGGCTGATCCGGCGAGTGCGGCGGAGGGTGACGGGCGATGGCGGACAAGAAGTCGGCGAAGAAGAAGGACACCGTGGGCGGCGAAGCCGTGGTCCAGCTCGCAGACAAGCGCGAGTCCGGCAAGCGCGACTCCGACAAACACAAGCCCGACCGCCACAAAGGCGGTGGGCACAAGCAAAGCGCCACCCAGGGCAAGTCGAAGAAGTCCGCCGACGAGATCAAGAGCAAAAAGAAGGGCAACGTCGTACGGCCGCTCCTCACCGTCGTGCGCGAGATCGTCCAGGTCGAACCCCTGCCCCTCGGGTCCGTGCGGGACGCGCTGCGGGTGCCTCACGGGCCCGTCGACCTGGCTGACTACGACACCCGCGCCACCCCCGTCTTCCCCGGCGGCAAGGAGGAGGCCGCGCGCGACATCGCCGCGATGGCCCCGGTCCTGGCCGAACTCCAGGAACGCCTGTACGCCCAGGCCACCGGCGGCTCACCGCGCCGCGTCCTCCTGGTCGTCCAGGGCATGGACACCTCCGGCAAGGGCGGCGTGGTCAAGCACGTCATCGGCCAGTTCAACCCCTCCGGCTGCCACATCACCGCGTTCAAGGCGCCGACCAAGGAAGAGCGCGACAACCCCTTCCTGTGGCGCATCCGCAACGCGGTCCCCAAGCCCGGGGTGATCGGCGTGTTCGACCGCTCGCACTACGAGGACGTCCTCATCGCCCGGGTGCGCAACCTCGTGCCGCGCACCGTCTGGTCGCGGCGCTACGCCACCATCAACCGCTTCGAGCAGGTCCTCGCCCAGGAGGGTGTCCGGGTCGTCAAGGTGTTCACCCACATCAGCGCGGACGAGCAGAAGGAACGCCTGACGGAACGCCTCGAACGCCCGGACAAGTACTGGAAGTTCAACCCGGGCGACATCGACGAGCGCGCACTGTGGCCCGCCTACCAGGAGGCCTACGGCGTCGCCCTGGAGAAGTGCAGCACGGACGCCGCGCCCTGGTACGTCGTCCCGTCGGGGCGCAAGTGGTACCGCGACTGGGCGGTCAGCCGGCTGCTCCTGGAGACGCTCACCGAGCTCGACCCGCAGTATCCGCCGGCCGGCTTCGACGTCGAGCACGAGCGGGCCCGCCTGCTGGCGACGTGACGGCCGCCGGTTCCTGACCGGGTGCCGGATCATCTCGGCTGACCGTGATGATCCGTCACCCGGTCAGGAAGGCAGCAGCCGGACCACCGCCGCCGACCGGCCCGGCAGCTCCAGCATCGTCCCCACCAGGCCCTCGCGGATCGACGCCCCCGGGTCCCAGGCCGCCTCGATCCGCGCCCTGCCCACCCCCATCGGCACGTTGACCGGCCGCTCGGCCAGGTTCACCGCCGTCCGGAACGCGCCGCGGTGCAGCGTGAACCAGCCGACCGAGTCGTTGTGTGAGACCTCGACCCGGTGCAGCGCCGGATCGGACAGGTCAGCGTACGAACGGCGCAGCGCGATCAGCGTCCGGTACCAGTCGAGGAGCCGGGCGTGCTCCGGTTGCTTGGGCTCGTCCCAGTCAAGACGTGAATCGCGTACGGTCTGCGCGCTCTGCGGGTCCGGGATCTGGTTCTCGTCCCAGCCGTGCTCCGCGAACTCCCGCCGCCTGCCCTGCCGTACGGCTTCGGCGAGGTCCTCCTCCTGATGGTCCGTGAAGTACTGCCACGGCGTGGTGGCGCCCCACTCCTCGCCCATGAACAGCATCGGTGTGAACGGTGAGGTGAGGACCAGGGCGGCGCCCGCCGCCTGGATGCCCGGCTCCACGGTGGCGGAGATCCGGTCCCCGACCGCCCGGTTGCCGATCTGGTCGTGGTCCTGGAGGTAACCGAGGAACCGGTGCCCGGGGAACCGCGAAGTGTCCAGCGGACGCCCGTGGTTCCGCTCCCGGAAGGTGGACCACGTGCCGTCGTGCAGCCACACCTGCGTGAGCGTCTTCTGCAACACCGCCATGGAGCCGAAGTCGGCGTAGTATCCCTGGTGTTCGGTGGTCAGCAGAGCATGCAGGGCGTGGTGGAAGTCATCGCTCCACTGTGCGTGCATCCCGTGGCCGCCGTTTTCGCGCGGGGTCACCGTACGCGGATCGTTCAGGTCTGATTCGGCGATCAGGAACAGCGGCTTCCCCAGCGCGGTCCCCAGCCGGTCCACCGCTTCGGACAGTTCTTCGAGGAAGTGCACCGCCCGGTTGTCGGCCAGCGCGTGCACGGCGTCCAGGCGCAGGCCGTCCACGTGGAAGTCCCGCAGCCACGCCAGCGCGCTGCCGGTGAGGAAGTTCCGCACCTCGTCGGAGCCGGCGTCGTCCAGGTTCACCGCCGCGCCCCACGGCGTGCGGTAACGCTCGGTGAAGTACGGGCCGAACGCCGGCAGTTGGTTGCCCGCCGGGCCCAGGTGGTTGTGCACCACGTCGAGGACGACGGCCAGGCCGCGGGCGTGCGCCGCGTCGACAAAACGTTTGAACGCCCGCGGGCCGCCGTACGGTTCGTGCACCGACCACAGGCACACCCCGTCGTAACCCCACCCGTGCCGGCCGGGGAAGGAGGCCACCGGCATGACCTCCACATGGGTCACCCCGATGTCGACAAGGTGGTCAAGGCGTCCGACCGCGCCGTCGAAGTCACCCTCCGGGGTGAACGTGCCGACATGCATCTCGTACACGACCCCGCCCGGCAGGGCCCGCCCGTGCCACGCCTGGTCGGTCCACTCGAACCGGTCGTGGTCGAACACCCGGCTGGGCCCCCCGGGGCCCTCCGGCTGCCGCCGCGAACGCGGATCGGGCAGCCGCGGGCCGCTGTCCACCGAAAACCAGTAGTCGTCGCCGTGCTTCACCGACGGCCAGTCCGCCGACCACCAGCCGGCCCGCGGTCCGGGCCGGAGTGCCCGCCGCCGTTTACCCACCAGGACATCCACCGACGACGCAGCCGGCGCCCACACTTCGAACCGGGTCATTCAAGCCTCCTCGCGAATCAGTGGGCGGTTTCCCCGTCGAGGGGACCTGTAGACACCTCTTCGCGCACCAACAACGCGACCGGCAGATCCGGCGGCTCTGCGCCGAGCAGGCCGTCCAGGGAGACTTCACCCTCGTACGAGTCACGTCCGGTCAGGACGTCCCGCCACCGCCCCGGCGGCAACGGCAGCGCCGTCGAGCCCCAGCCGCCCGTCAGCTCCAGGCTCACCGGAAGCCGGGTCGCCACCGCGATTACGCCCCGCGGTCCGCCGCGCTGGAACGCCACCGCGTGTGCCGCCGCCGGACCGTGCGCGGCCACCGGATCGTACGGGCCTTCGAACCACTGGGGCTGCGCCCGGCGCAACCGCAGCACCCGTGAGGTCACCAGCAGTTTGTCCGCGCTCAGCGGGAAGACTCCCGGCAGCCACGGCGGCTCCCGCCACGCGTTCGGGTCCTCGGCCGGATCGGAGACGTCGTCGTCCAACTGGGCGAGCAGCGCCGCCCGCATCCCGATGTCCACCGGGTCCCGGTTGTCCGGGTCCACCAGTGTCCGCAGCCGCACCTCGCCGCCCTGGTAGACGTCCGGCACCCCCGGCATGGCCAACTGCACCAGCTTCGCGCCCAAGGACACACACCGCTCGAACGGCTCCACCCGCTCGGCGAACGCGAACATCCGCGTGGTGATCTCCGGATCGCCCAGGACGCCGCGCAGATAAGCTTCAAGGCCCTGCTCGTATTCGGCGTCCGGGTGTGTCCACGACGTCGACCGCGCTGCCTCGCGCGAGGCTTTCACGACATAGGCCACCGCGCGGTCCGGTTCGATCGACCAGGCGCCGAAGAGGGTCTGCCACATCAGATAACGGTCGTACGGGTCCGGAGTCCGGCCGTGCACGTGCCTTGTCGCCGTGGTGTCCCACTCCCGCACCTGCTCCGCCCACGCGTCCGGCAGCTCGGCCAGGGCCGTCAACCGGGCCCGTACGTCCTCACTGCGCTTCGTGTCGTGCGTCGACAGCGTGGTCATGGACGTCGGGTGGGTGCGCGACATCCGCTCCGCGTAGGCGTGGAAACCGTCCAGGCTGGTCCCGAACAGATTGGGCGCACCGCCCACTTCGTTCATCGAATCGAGTACGTGCCACCGGTACAGGGCCCGGTCCTCGCCGCCCTTCGCCGCCACGGCGGCCGCGGTCTGGGCGAACCGTACGGTGAACTCCTCGGAACCCGCGGTCAGACCGAGCGCGGCATCGGCGATCAGCCGCGCCGTGGCGTGCAGTTCCGGTGGGACATCGGCCAGGGCGCGGGCCAGGACCAGCGCCGAAGTGGCGTCCGGCGTGCCGGGTGTGACGTATGGCCGGTACACCGGAACGCCGGCGAGCAGCGCCCGCAGCGCCGCGGAACGGTCGGCCCCGAATGCGCCGATCCGCTCCAGCACCCGCTCCAGGCGGGCGGTTTCGGCCTTGAGGGAGTCGGCGAGAACTTCAAGTTTCGACGCGCGCGCGAGTTCCTCGAACAGGCCGACTGAACCCCCTGCGCTGTGCCAGCCCGGGGGGCGACCCCCGGGTCCCCCGGGTCCCCCGGTGAACGAATGGTGCAGCGCCTGCAACGGCTGCTCGCCGCCGGGATCGATGAACAGCCCGTCCACCCGCCGCAGCGCGTCGTACCCCGTCGTCCCGTCGCACTCCCAGTCCGGGGACAGTTCCTCATCGCCCGTCAGGATCTTCTCCACGATGATCCAGGTGTCCGGACCGGCCGCCTCGCGCAGCGTGCGCAGGTAGCCGTGCGGATCGGCGAGACCGTCCGGATGATCGATCCGCAGACCCTGGACGAGTCCTTCCCGGACCAGCTGGAGGATCTTCGTGTGGGTCCCGGCGAAGACCTCGGGGTCCTCCTGGCGCAGGCCCATCAGCGTGGTGATGGTGAAGAACCGCCGGTAGTTGACGCTGCTGTCGGCTTCCCGCCAGTACGCGAGCCGGTAGTTCTGCGCGTCCAGCAGGTCCCGGATCGGCAGTTTGTCCGTTCCGTTGCGGATCGGGAAAGTGTGCTCGTGGTAGCGCAGCACAGTCCCTTCGTCGGGAGCCGTCGCCGGTTCGAGCACCAGCTCGTCCAGGACCTCGTCGAGCGGGGAACCCAGGAACGGCATGAGGATCTTCCCGCCGCCGGCCTCCCAGTCGACGTCGAACCACCGCGCGTACGCGGACTGCCGCCCGCGGCACAGGACGTCCCACAACTGTTTGTTGAGGCGCTCAGGGGCCGGCACGGCCATGTGGTTGGGCACGATGTCCACGACAATGCCCAGGCCGTGCGACCTGGCCTTGGCCGCCAGTTCGCGGAACCCGGCCTCCCCGCCGATCTCCGGATTGACCGCGCTGTGGTCCACCACGTCGTACCCGTGTGTGGAACCTGGCACGGGCGTCAGGACCGGCGACAGGTGCAGGTGGCTGACGCCCAGCGAGGAGAGGTACGGGACCACTGCCGCGGCTTCGGCGAACCCGAACGACGGCTGCAACTGGAGCCGGTAAGTGCCGGTGGGCGGCCGAAGGACTGCGGGTCGCGCGTCGTTCGGTGTCCCACCCTGTGAAGACGTCATGCCGTGAGGTGTTCCCCACGGGCAGGGGTGTCACGCGGAAGGTCGGTTGCGATCGGGTCTCCACGGCGGGCCGGAGTGCGCTGTGGCCCGGCACTCCGGGGGGTCCGGGGTGCTGGGCCACAGTCTCGGCTAGTGGTTCATGTGATCTGTCAGATCACCACCGTCCGGGGGCGATGGCCCAGCTCGGTGTGTTGTTGGTGAGCTTGCCTTCGGGGGTGCCGAGGAAGGTGAACGCGGTGACGTAGTAGTCGCCGTAGGTGTAGAGGGAGAAGGCGTCGCCGCGTCCGTCGCCGTTGACGTCGCCGACCAGCAGCGGGCCTTGTGCGGCCTGCCAGTTGCCGTCGCCGGAGTCCCAGCGGACGGTGGTGGTGCCGAATCCGCCGTCGGGGTTGGCGGTGATGGAGTACAGGGCGGTGCGGGAGTTGCCGTAGTCGTAGACGGCGGCCAGGTCGGCGCGGCCGTCGCCGTTGGTGTCGCTGGCGGCGAGCTGGACGCGGGGGCGGTCCCAGGATCCGTTGGGGACGTGCCAGCTGCTGGTGGGGGCACTGAATCCGCCACCGGCCTGGGCGAGCCAGGTGAACACGGTGGCGGAGCCGCCGTCGTACAGGTACATGGCGGCGACGTCGGTGCGGCCGTCGCCGTTGAAGTCCCCGGCGGTGTAGCGGGCGTCACTGTAGCGCCAGTTGCCCGCACCGATGTCGTAGTTCTTGACGGGGGCGTTGAAGCCCCCGTCGGTGCGGGAGGCGAAGGTGTGCAGGGCGATGCTGTCGTTGGCGTTGCCCACGACGGCGATGAGTTCGGCGCGTTTGTCGCCGGTGGTGTCGCCGGCCAGCAGGGTGGTGCGGTCGAAGTCCCAGCCGGTGGCCTGGGTCCAGGATTTGACGGGGTTGGTGAAGCCGCCGTCGGCGCGGGACAGCCAGGTCGACAGTTCGACCTTGCCGTCGGTGTACTTGTACAGGGCGGCGATGTCGGCGCGGCCGTCGCCGTTGAAGTCCCCGGAGGTGTACTTGGCGCCGGTGACGCACCAGCCGCCCGGGGCGGACTTCCACGATTCCGTGGGGGCGGTGAAGCCTCCGTTGCCCTGGCTGAGGTGGGTCCACAGTCCTGCGGTGCACTGGCCGTAATCGATGACCGTGGCCATGTCGGCGCGTTTGTCGCCGTTGAAGTCGCCGGTCAGCGTGGTGCGGGGTGTGGGAGCCGCTCCGGTGCCGTGGGTGTAGCCGGTGACGCCGCCGCCGTAGTCGTTCCAGCGCAGGTAGCCGCCCTGGAAGTCATTGCGGGATCCGGCGGGCACGACGTACTCGTCGGAGGTCGGGAAGCCGAGCCAGCCGTTCTCCCAGCCGTTGGCTGCCCAGGTGGAGCGGAAGGCCATCCGGACGGTGTGGGCGCCGGTTCCCGGGCTCCAGTAGACGGAGGCGGTATCGGCACTGTCGCCGGGACGGCGGAAGTGGTTGAACCGCCCGGGCTTGTTCGGGGTGGCGGTCTCGTCGGTTGAGGGGTATCCGAGGACGGCGGGCCCGCCGGTGGCGAGGTAGCGCTGGTAGACCAGGCCGTGGACCTCGTGGCCGCCGGTGTCCCAGTTCCAGGTGATCGCGCCGGGTCCGGTGCTGGGGGCACCGGCGAAGGTGGTGATCCAGGCGTCCTTGCCGCCGTAGGTCAGGTGCTGTTCGTCGGAGGTTGGGTAGCCAAGGAAGCCTTTTTCCCAGCCGAGTGCGGCCCATTTGTCGCGGCTGCCGCCGCCGATTGCCCAGGCTCCGGTAACGGGGTGCCAGTAGATGGAAACGGGCACGTTGCCGTCGACCCAGCGGAAGTGCGCGGCGCGGCCGACGCCGTCAGGGAGGCTAAACACCCCGGAGTCGGGGATGAGCTTGCCCGGGCCGCCGAGCTGTTTGAACTTGGCCAGGATCGCCCCGCACAGCGTATCGCCGTCGTGGACTTCACAGGTGGACCAGGGGGTGCCGACGTCAGCGATGGTACGGGCCGTGTCGAAGGCGCTTCCGTCACGCAGGACACGTCCGGGGAACAGGACCAGGCGTCCGTCGCCGCTGCGGCCCCACAGGTCGGCGGGCCCGGCCGAGGTGGCGGGGTTGCCGTCGTCCTCGAAGTCACCGTCGGAGGACAGGACGGGGTAGGCGGAGGTGGTGAAGCCGGTGCCGATGCGGACCCGGGCGGCCTGGTTTCCGAGACCGGTGACGTCGCCGGCCTTGGACGGGTACTGGAACAGGTCGCCGGTGTCGCTGTTGCGGGCCCACAGGTCGGGCAGGCCGTCTCCGGTGGTATCGCCGGGCGCGGCCAGGGTGAATCCCTGGGTTCCGAGGCTGCCGATCCGGGTGGCCTTGCTGAACATCCCGGTGGTGCGGGTGCCGTGGAACAGCCACAGGTCGGCGTTCCTGGTGCCGGTGCAGTCGTCCTCTAAGGTGATCAGGTCGTACCGGCCGTCGCCGTCGACGTCACCGGGGGCCAGAAGTTGCTTGACCCGGGACCAGCCCAGAGCTTCCGGATCGGCGTAGGTGGTGCACTTCTTGTCGGCTGCGGCGGGGTCGGTGCAGGTTTCGGGGCGCGACGACGGGCTGCGGTGACCGGCGGTGAAGTACTGCCCGCTGTTGGCCGTCAACCCCCGCTCGGCGGGGCTGAGGTCGGTGCTGAAACTGCTGAGGTACATGTAGAGCGTGTCGGAGTCCGGGGCGTGGGCCCACAGGTCGTCGAACTTGATGCCGTTGCCGCCGCGGTGGGTGGTCTGGGCGCTCACCCAGGACATGCCGTCGGGTGCTTGCGGCGGGCTGGAGGCGAACGTGGCCCCGGCGGCGGGGTCGGTGTTGACGGGGTAGATGCGCAAGGAGCCGTCGTCACTGTTCGTGACCAGGTCCACGGTACCGTCGCCGGTGATGTCGCCCAGGACGGTCTTGGCGTTGGGGTTGGCGGGGGCGTAGAAGCTGTAAGACGTGGGCTGGGAGCGGTTGCCGGCCCAGTCGACGCTCTGGACGCTGAGGGTGTTGGTGCCCCAGTTCTGGACGGGCAGGTCTTTGATCTTCCAGCCGTTGTCCCAGACGGCCGTTGAGGCACCGCCGGTGGGGATGGTGCCGTTGAGGGAGTACTCCAGGGTGTGGACACCGGAGAGATTGTCGGTGGCACTGAGGTTGAAGGTGCCGGTGCCGCCGGCGAACTTGGTGGCGCCGGGGATGCTTCCGGCGGCGGGGAAGTCGGTGGACGTGACGGTGGGGACGGACGGCGGGGTGCGGTCGATGCTGAACCTGCAGCCACCGATGGGGTCTGAATCCAGTTTGCTGTCATTGCCCTTGGCGGTCCACTGGTAGGTGTGGCCGTCGGTCAGGGTGCCGATGGCAGTGGACGCCTCGTGGTCGTTGGCGCCCCAGGAGACCCATCCGCTGTCGTGGACCAGGGCGTTCCCGGCGGATTCGTCACGCACGTTGAACAGGACTTGTCCGTTGTCGCCGTCGGGGTCGCTGACCCTGGCGAAGAGGCGGATGCCGCCGGCGGCGGGGTTGACCGCGCCGATCCAGCCGCAGTTGCCGTTCCAGCCGTTGACCGGCTGGGGGTCTGTGCGCAGGCCGTAGGGCGGGTTGGGCTTGCGGTTGTAGGTGATGCCCAGGACGGCGTTGCGGGAGAAGCGCTTGAACCGGGCAGTCTCGTCCTCGTTGTTGGCCTGGAGCCCGATGGTGACGACCGGGGCGGACCCGTCGATCTTCCCGGTGTCCAGCTGGAAGGAAGTGTCCTTCTGGTTGCATCTGCTGTTGGGGTTGGGGCCGCTGGGTACCCCGTAGCCGCCGGCGACGACACCGCCCGAGGGCTTGTTGTCACCAGACGGTGTCGGTGCCGATCCGGGTGTTGTTGAAGACGACCGCGTTGGTCCAGGGCGCGTACGCGCAGTCCCAGTTCGACGAGTAGGTCTGTGTCGCCTTGAACTCGGCGCCGGTGATCTGCGCGCCGGCGGGGAGGCCCATGTCGAAGCGCCAATAGGTGCGTTCGGTGCCGTTCTTGGCCTGGTAGGTCTGGTTGCCGACGCCCGGGTCGTAGTCGGTGTTGTACCAGAAGGACGTGGTCGGGTGGCCGGAGTGGACGTAGGTGGAGTACACCTGCGGCCGGTTCCACCCGGGGTCCAGGAACAGCGGGAAGACGGTGTCCGCACTGTCGAGCAGGGCCGGGTCGGGCGTCAGCTCCAGGGCGCCGCCGGTGAACTTCGCCGCGATGGGCGCGGTCCTGGCCGCCGTGCCGGGCTGCCTGGCGGTCGACTGTGCGGGAAGTCCGCTTTCTGCCCCCGGCTGGACGTCGATGGAGGCGGTGCGGGATTTCGCATTGCCGGGACCCGCAGTGGTGGAGTCCCAGCCCCGCGGGGTGGCGGCCTGGAAGACTGTTGTCCCGTCGGCTGCGGTCGCGGTGAGCTTGTCGGAAGCCGCGTTGAGGGTCAGGCCCTTGACGGTGGTTTTCAGCCGGAGGGTTTTGACCTTCGGGTTCTTGGCCGCGGCGGGGGTCTTGACGATCAACGTGTGAGTGAATCCGCCGAATTCGGTGGCGGTGACCTTCAGGTCGACGTCCGGCAGGACGGCCGGGTACAGGGCACTGTCGCCCTCCAGCTTCGGGGCCGGGAGGGAGTCGGGCCAGGTGAAGGCGAGGGTCTGGTCGCCCTCGGTGAGGGTGGCCAGCGTGTTGGTACCGCCGCCGGAGAAGGAGACGTTCCCCGCGGCGGCCTTCGGGCCGATGGTGCCGTCGGCCGCCTTGGCCAAGGTGGCGTCCAGCGGCACCCAGGCGGTGCCGTGCTTGACCCGGGTGGGGGCGGCGGTGCGGGTCAGGGTGAAGGTGCCGTCGGGGTTGGCGGTGACGGTGTCGGTGGGGGTGGTGGACTCGGGGACGGGGGCGGGTTTTCCGGTGGTCCGGGCTTTGGCGGAGGCGGTCTGTTCGGCGGTGCGAGTGTCGGTGGGGGCGGTGGCCGGATTCGCACCGCCGGGTGCGGCGGCGGCTGCCGGCAGCATCGGCAGGGCGGCGGTCAGTGCGACGCTCAACGTCACGGCGACAAGGCCGGGGGCGGCGCGGGTTTTTCGGGTACGCCGGATCGGCGGATGTCCTATCAGGGGAGTCCTTACAAAGGGGTGTGGGGCACAGGAATGCGCGAGTGCGCAGCTGCGCGCGGACGCTATGCCCAAAGTCGACCGACCGTCAAAGGGTGCGACTCTGTGACCGAAGCCACATCTATGACGGAGCGTCATGCGTCGTGACTCGATTTGACGGTGCGTTACTGCATTTCGAGATCCACATAGAGGTAGGGGATCGCCAAAGCGGGACAAGCTGAATGAATAGGCCGGATGTCGACACGGGGGAGCGATTCCGCATTCCGTGCCGAAGAACACGAATCCCCGGGGAACTGCTATTGCCTGACGGATCATCAGGTCCCTAGTCTGCGCCGCATCTTCTGATCTTCGACGGCTTGCGGGGTGCGGGCCGTCTCCATGGTGGGGGCCTGCTTTTCATGCTGCCGTTTTCCCGGCGTCGCCTTCGTGCGCGCACATCCACATCGCGTAGATCCCTGGTCGTGCTGGCGGTGACGCTGGGGCTGCTGGTGCCCACCGCGTCCGCGCAAGCCGACTTCGAGGACGGCGAAACGTGGTCACCGCGGCCGCTCGAGGAGACCGTGTCGGTCGGCGGGCACACCGCCCCCAGGACGAAGCCGAAGCCCCTGACTGGCGACGGGCACCCGGCCTGGACGGCCCCCACGGCGGTGTGGCCCCGGGCCGCCGACGTGGAGGCGGTCCCGGCTCCGTTGCCCGCGAGCGGGCAGCGCGCCGTCGGGTCGCCGTTCAGCGCTCCGGTGCCGCTGGTCGCGCCGCAGGGCAAGGTGGCGGGTACCCCGGTGTGGATCGCCGGTGTCAGGAGTGATGCTGGATCCGGTGCCCTGCAACTGACCGCCGGTGCGGATGCCCCCGCCGCCCCGGGCAAAGTCAAGGTCGCCGTCGCGGATCAGAAGACCGCCCAGAAGGCCGGAGTCGACGGCCTGCTCCTGACGCTCGACCGCACCGACGGCCGCACGGACGCCGGGCGGGTCACCGTCGGCGTCGACTACGCAGCCTTCGCCGGGGCGTTCGGTGCCGACTGGGCCTCGCGTCTGCGGCTGGTTGCCCTGCCCGCATGCGCCCTGACCACCCCCGGCCTGCCGCAGTGCGCCACCCGCACCCCGGTCCTCGCCTCGCGCAACGACACGAAGGCCAAGCAGGTCGTCGCCGAGGTGGACCTGCCCGCCGCCACGGCCCCCGCGCCGGACGCCGACGCCCGGACGAAGTCCGCGACCGCGGCCCGCGGCGGGGCGACGGTGCTGGCCGCCGAGGCCGGCCCGGCCGGGGCGTCCGGCGACTACAAGGCCACCAGCCTGGCGGCGTCCGGGTCGTGGACCGCCGGTGGGAACTCCGGTTCGTTCAACTGGAGTTACCCGGTTCCGGTGCCCCCCGCCCTGGGCGGCACCGCCCCCAACGTGAGCCTGGGCTACAGCTCCGCGAGCGTGGACGGGCGGACCTCGTCGACCAACAACCAGTCCTCATGGGTCGGTGAGGGCTGGGACTACAGCCCCGGCTTCGTGGAGCGTTCCTACACCCCGTGTTCGAAGGACGGGCAGGAGCACACCGGTGAGCAGTGCTGGTCGCCGAAGAACGGCCTGACCCTGTCGCTCAGCGGCAAGTCCGCCACCCTGGTCCAGGACGACACCACCAAAGTATGGAAGCTGCAGGACGACCCGGCCTCCAAGGTCGAGCAGCTGACCGGGGCTAACAACGGCGACAACGACGGCGAGCACTGGAAGGTGACGACCGGCGACGGCGTCCGGTACTTCTTCGGCGCGAACTTCAAACCAGGCAGCGGCAACACGGGCACCCAGACCAACTCGGCGTGGACCGCCCCCGTCTACGGCAACAATGCCGGGGAGCCGTGCAACAAGGCCTCCGGCTTCGCCGACTCCTTCTGCCAGCAGGCCTGGCGGTGGAACCTCGACTACGTGATCGACGCCCGCGGCGGCCTGGTCACCTACACCTGGGCCAAGGAGACCAACACCTACAAGCGCGGCGCGGTGCTGGTCGGGTCCGGGACGCTGACGGACTACACCCGGGGCGGCTACCTCACCAAGATCACCTACGGGTCCAAGGCCACCGGCACCGGCCAGCCCACCGCGCAGGTCCTGTTCGACACCGCCGAGCGCTGCATTCCCACGACGGGGGTGGACTGCGCCCCGGCGCAGATGACCAAGGCGAACGCCAAGAACTGGCCCGACACGCCCGTCGACCTCAAATGCGCGTCCACCGGCGCCTGCGAGAACTTCTCGGCGACGTTCTGGAGCACCCGTCGCCTGACGAAGATCACCACGCAGGTGCTCGTCGGATCCGTCTACCAGAGCGTGGACGAGTTCGCCCTGGACCAGGAGTTCCCCGAACCGGGCGACGCCTCCACCCCCGCACTGTGGCTCAAGTCCGTCACCCGCACCGCCGTCGACGGCAGTCAGCGCACCGCCGTGCCGTCTGTCGACTTCACCGGCACGTTTATGAGCAACCGCGTGGACAGTGCCACCGACGGCTCGCCGCCGCTCAACCGCCGCCGGCTCACCGGCGTGACCAGCGAGACCGGCGGCCAGACCACCGTCCGCTACAACGCGCCGGGATGCACCGCGTCCGCGCTGCCCACAGCCGATGCCAACACGCAGGCGTGCTACCCGATGTGGTGGAACTACAGTGACGGCGCAAACCCGGTGGTGCACTGGTTCCATAAGTACACCGTCGCCGACGTCACCGAGCACGACTCCACCGGCGGTGCCCCGGACCGCAACACCCGCTACGAGTACGTCGGCGGGGCGGCCTGGCACCGCGACGACAGCGAACTGATCACCGACGAGAATAAGCGGACCTGGAACCAGTTCCGCGGCTACGGGCAGGTCGTCACCCGCACCGGGGTCGCGCCTGATCCGGTGTCCAAGTCCGTCGCGTTCTTCCTGCGCGGTATGGACGGCGACACCAAGGCCGACAAGTCCAAACGGGCCGTCACCGTCACCGATTCGGCCGGGGGCATCCACACCGACAGCAACGTTCTGGCCGGGTTCGGCTACGAGTCCCAGACCTTCACCGGCGACGCCGGTACCCTGGCCGCGACGTCGCTCAGCCGCCCGTGGCTGTCCCCGGTGTTCGCCGTGCACAAGCGCACCGGACTGCCGGACCTGACCGGGCAGTTCACCCGCACCGACGAGACCCGCAGCCGGTCGGTGCTGGCCGACGGCTCCTGGCGCCAGACCCGCCAGGCCACGGTGTACGAAGGCACGTACGGTCTGCCGACCGCGGTGACCGACCAGGCCGACGGTCTGCAGGAGTACTGCACCAAGACGTCGTACGCGTCGAACACCACCGCGTGGGTCATCGGCAAGCCGGTCGAGGCAATATCTTTGGTCGGCGGCTGCGGCACCGTGCCGACCAAGGACACTGTCTCCGCCCACGCCCGCACCTTCTACGACAAACTGGCGTTCGGGCAGGTCGGCGCGATCGGCGACGTTACTTCCACCGACGCCGCCGACACCTACAATGCGGACAACACCCCGCACTGGACCACTACCGCGGTCAGCGAGTACGACGCCTACGGCCGCACGGTCAAGGTGACCAACGCGGAGCACAACGCGGTCTCCACCGCCTACGCCCCGGCCACCGGGGTGCTGCCGACGACGGTCACGGTCACCGGCCCGACCGGCTGGACGACTTCGACCCAGTACGCGGGCACCCGGAACCTGCCGGTCAAGACCACCGACGCCAACGGCCTGGTCACCGAGCAGACCTACGACACGCTCGGCCGGGGCACCGCCGTGTGGCTGCCCGGCCGGTCCAGGGCCAGCCAGACCCCGGACAAGACCTTCGCCTACGCGGTCAACAAGACCAGCCCGTTGGTGGTGACGACCCAGACTCTGCGGATCGACAAGAAGTACGCGACGACGGTCCAGATCCTCAACAGCCTCCTGCAGGAACGGCAGACCCAGGCCAGCCCGGTCAACGGCGCGACCGGCCGGATCATCGCCGACACCTTCTACGACACGCTGGGCCGCCCGGTCAAGACCAACCAGCCGTACTTCAACAACACCGCCAACGCCCCCACGGGCAACGTCTACACCGCCAACGACAATGAGGTCCCCGCCCAGGGCGGGGTGTTCTTTGACGGTATGGGTCGCACCGTCGCCGCGACGTTCTCGTCCAAGGCGATCGAGCAGTGGCGCACCACCACCGCCTACTTCGGATCGGACCGGGTCGACACCACCCCGCCGAACGGCGGCACCGCGACCACCGCCGTCTCCGACGCGCGCGGCAAGACCGGTGAACTGCGGCAGTACGACGGTGACAAACCGACCGGCACGTCGACGAAGATCACCTACGCGTACGACCCCCGGGCGCAGCTGGCGCAGGTCACCGACCCGGGCGGCAACACCTGGAAGTACACCTACGACTTCCTGGGCCGCAAGACCCGGACCGAGGACCCCGACAAGGGCCCCTCGGACACCGTGTACGACCTGGTGGGCCGGGTCATGTCCACCACCGACGCCCGCGGGCAGACCCTGCGTTACGGCTACGACCAGTTCGGCCGCAAGACCGCGATGTGGCAGGGTGACGCCACGGACGCAAACCTGCAGGCCGCGTGGACGTACGACCGGCTGTCCGGCGGCCTGGGCCAGGCCGACGGCTCGACCCGCTATGTCGGCGGCAAGGGCGGTGCGGCGTACACCGCGCAGATCACCGGGTTCGACGCCCAGTCCTACCGCCCGACCGGCTCGAAGACCACCATCCCCGCAACAGAGGGAAACCTCGCGGGGACGTACGAGTCGACGTCCACCTACGACAAGATCACCGGCCAGGTCAGGAGTAGCACCCTGCCGGGAATCGGCGGGATGCCGGCCGAAACGCTGACCTACAGCTATCTCAGCGGCGGCCAGCTCCTGTCGATGAGCAGCGTCAACGACACCTACCTCAACCGGGCCTCCTACGACCAGTTCGGCCGCTCCCAGCGGGCGACGGTCGGGGACACGCCACTGCAGGTGGCGCTGACGTCGAAGTACGACCCGGCGACCGGCCGGCTGCTGTCCACCCAGCTGGACAAGGAGACCGGCACCACCATGGCGGTGGACACCACCTCCTACACCTACAAGCCGTCCGGTGACGTCACCTCCGTCAGCACCCAGCGTGATACCGGGCAACGCGACACCCAGTGCTTCACCTACGACGGGACGCGCCGCCTGACGCAGGCCTGGACCGACACCAAGGGCACGAAGGAGAATCCCGCCCCGTCAGTGCCCGGCGTCGGCGGCTGCGCGAGCACCAGCCCCACGACCGGAGCCGCCGGCACGGTGGGCGGCACGGACGCCTACTGGCAGTCCTTCGCCTACGACGCCGTCGGCAACCGCACCCAACTGGTGGACCACAACGCGGCCGGCGACACGTCCAAGGACACGAAGACCGCCTACGACTACACCCGCGGCGGCAACCCGACGTCCCACACCCTGGCGGGGGTGACCCGCACCACCGGGACGACGCAGTCGGTCAAGACCGCCTACACCTACGACGCGGCGGGCAACACCCGCACCCGGCCCGGCGACGACGCCAACCTCCAGATCCTCGACTGGAACGCCGAGGACAAGCTCACCAAGGTCACCTCCGCCGGTACGGAGCAGTCCTATGTCTACGACGCTGACGGCGGACGGATCCTGCGGCGTGAAGGCGGCAAGACCACCCTGTATTTGGGGTCCGACGAGCTGACGCTGGACACAGTCGACGGCCAGGTCACCGGAACCCGCTACTACAACGCGGGCGGCATCGCGGTCATCCGTACGGCCGACAGTGCGGGCAAGAACACCTTGAACTACCAGGCAGCGGACCACCACGGCACCGGCACCACGGTGCTGGACACCAAGACGCTGAACGTCACCCGGCGGTCCTCCAAGCCGTTCGGCGAACAGCGCGGCGATACCCCGCCGACCCAGGCGGCGGGCACTTGGCCGGATGACAAGGGCTTCCTCGGCAAGCCGATGGACGCCACCGGACTGACGCACATCGGAGCGCGGGAGTACGACCCGGTGCTGGGGCGGTTCATCTCCGTCGACCCGGTCATGGACTTGTCGGATGCCCAGCAGATGCAAGGGTATGGATACTCGAACAGCAACCCGCTGACATATAGCGATTCAACAGGTCTGTGCTCGACAGAAAACTGCATGTGGGGTGGTGCCAGTTGTGCTGGATTCAGTGACTGCCCCATACAACCTGGAGCGACATGGGATGTTTCTGGGCAGCCGGGACCTGTTTCTTCAGTGGAGCCACCAGTCGAGACTGGCGATGCCGCCCAGGGTGGAAACTCTGGGCATGGAACAGCCTACGACTGTTCCCATGATCCTGACTGTGCGAGAAGTGATTACTCCACCAAAAAGAGCGGAGGGACGTACACCGGAGAAAGTGAAGGCGGAGGTTGCAGATCTTTTTTGACTGTCAGTTGCGTAAAATCCTCAGCTCAATGGGCGTGGGATAATAAGGAGACGATACTTGCAGTAGTAGAGGGAGCTATGGTCGGCGTGATTTGCGAAGCCGGTGTGACTGTAGCTACTGGCGGAGCCGCGTCGGTTCCAGCTGCTGCGGCTTGTTCTGCAGCGGGCAGTGCCACCACCGGATATCTGCTAGGAGACCGGGGCGAAGACCTAGCTGAAGATGCCGCAATGGGCGCAGCGCTAGGGGGAGTTTTTAGCCTGGCAGGTAAGTTCGGCAAAGTTCCCTGTAACAGTTTCATTCCGGGAACCGCAGTGGTTCTTGCCGACGGCTCATCTAAAAATATCGAAGATATCCATCCTGGTGACCTTCTTCTGGTGACCGACCCGGAAACCGGGGTCACCAAGGATGAACCGGTTGTCGCAACGATCCTCGGCGAAGGCCAGAAGAACCTCGTCCGGATCACTGTCGACACCGATGGTGACAAGGGTGAGGCGACAGGCTCGGTCATTGCCACCGACGGACACCCCTTCTGGGTTCCCGAACTGGGCCAGTGGATCGACGCCGGAAAACTCCAGCCAGGCAACTGGGTGCAGACATCTGCTGGTACATGGGTCCAGATCAATTCGGTCAAGGCATGGACACAGCAGCAGCAGGTTCACAACCTGACGGTCAGCGACCTGCACACGTACTATGTACTTGCTGGCACCACGCCGGTCTTGGTCCACAATGATAATGGATCCACTCCAAACTCCATTATTCAGCGAATCCAGCAAATTCAGGCTGGACAAGCCAACCCCAGGCTTAATCCGGATGGGACGCCCGATATTTTCCAGGCTCGCACCGGAACTCCTGCCTCGATCGCACGAAAGTGGGGAGGCTCTCAGATTTATGACATGGGCGATGGCGCAAATAGGTATCGGGTGCTAGTCAACAAGTATGGTGATGTTGGCTGGGTGGGTAACCACAATTACAGCAAAATAACGCCTTTCACTCCTTCGTGCTAACCAGGCGAACTGACTACGCTTGCGGGAGGTTAGAGAATTGAATCGAGAGGCTGATTCTGCCGTGCTGGCCGGAATTGGATTTGAGCTAATCAAATTCTCCGGGATTGAAGGAGCTCCACCACTCGGGGCTGTGTGGATGGCTGCCAGTTGCCCTCAGGGCGAAGGGAGAATCGACCGCACCGTGCCACTGGACGACCCGGAGATTCCCTCTAAGTTCAACGCCATGTGGCATGAAATGGCGGTAGAATTCCGGCTCCTTGATGAGCGGGGCGAGTTTCTTCTCGCCATCCAGGGCGATGAAAGTAGTGAAGACCAACATGCGCATTGGGCGAAAGTTCGACTGATGGACTCATGGGATATTTTCGAAGCCGGGACCAGAGGGCTGGTGACTGGGTTCGAGTACGGATATCCCGAGTTTGCGATGAGTTCGCTTGATGGTCGCACGATCATGCGCGGTACTACATGGAGTACTGCTGCTGGTTGCATTGTCATGCGCGAACCCTATCGATCCGAGACCCTCCGTCGTCACATTAGCGGCCCATATATGCAGTATGATCTCAATCAATTTGAACGTCGTGAAGCAGAAGCCTGGTTGCGAATCGAGGATTCTTCCGCTTCCGGTATTTGAATTCCGTGCGATGCGTGGGCGGAAAATTGCTGAAGGGGTTGTGGTCGACCCATCTTTTTTGAATGCTGAGGCCTCACCGGAATTAATTCCGGTGAGGCCTCAGGGGTGTCTGACGGCAGTAGTTGACGGCAACGTCAGCGGACGGGTGCTGCACAAAAGGGGTGGTTCGTCGCCGTCGTCGGGTCGGGCGGCAGGTTCGAGAGGTGTCCGGAGGGCGTTGCCGAGGAGGTCGATGGCGTCGCGCTGGAGGCGGAGCCGGACGTGGGCATACACCGTCGCGGTCACCCCGATGTGGGCATGGCCCAAAAGCTCCTTGATCACAACCAGTTCGACGCCCTGTTCAAGCAGGAGCGTGGCCGCCGAGTGCCGAAGATCGTGAAACCGGATGCGGCGCAGGGCGGCTCGGCGAAGTAGGGCGTTGAAGTGCCGGGTGAGGGTGGTGCCCTCGATGGGGTTGCCGTCGGGCCGGGTGAAGACGTACCCGCTGGCCTTCCAGCCTGCCCCCGCCGCCTCGCGTTCCTGTGCCTGCCGGTCGCGGTGCTGTTCGAGGGAGCGCAGGCACTCGGTGGGCAGGGCGATGCGCCGCTCGGAGCAGTGGGTCTTGGTCGGGAGGGCGGTCAGGCCGGCGGAGTTGGTGCGTTGGAGGGTGCGGCGGATGCTGGCGGTGCCCCCGGTGAGGTCGAGGTCTTCCCAGCGCAGGCCGAGGAGTTCGCCCTTGCGCAGTCCGGTGCGCAGGGCGAGTTCGAACAGAGCACTGAGCCGGTGATCGTCTACTGCCGCGAGGAAGGCACGCGCTTCCTCGCCGGTGAGGGGTTCGAAGCGGCGGGGTCGGGGTGTGCCCATGCGGACGTTGCGGGCGACGTTGCGGGGGATCTCCTCTTCGCGGACGGCTTGCTCCAGGGCGGACTTGAGGACGGAGTGGACGTAGGCCAGCGTCAGCGGCGAGAGTCGCTTGCGGCAGCAGGTTCCGGCCGCGCAGCACTGGGGCTGGTCGCGGGCGGCGTCGAGGCCGCGTGCGCAGCACTGGCAGGTGGTGCGGAGTTGGTCGAGCCAGGTGCGGACGTCCTTGGCGGTGAGCTTGGCGAGCTTCTTTCGTCCCAGTCCGGGGATGACGTAAAGGCGGACGCAGGCGGTGTAGCGGGTGTGGGTGTTCTCGCGGAGCCGGTGGACGGCGACGGTCTCCAGCCAGTAGGCGAGGAACGCCGCGACGCTGCCCTGGGCCGAGGGAGCGGGTATGCCGCGGTTGCTCGTGGCGATCTTCTCCGTCAGCTGGGCCAGCGCGTCCTTCCGCGTGGTGCCGTAGACGTGGATGCGCTTGCGGGTGTCGCCGGGGGCGAGGACGTATCCGGCGGCTTCCCAGCGGCCGTCTTTGCGCTGGTAGACGGTGCCGTCGCCGTTGGCGCGGACCCTGCGCGACCCGGTGACGGTGCTGATGGGGGCGGGGGCGGTTTCGGGGTTGGTCATCAGGCTGCCTGTTCGAGTTGGTGGCGGACGAGGGTGGTCAGAGCGTGGGTGGGGATGCGGCGGGCGCGGCCGATGGTGATGGAGGCGAGCTGCCGGGTGCGGATGAGGTCGTAGACGGTGGAGCGGCTGATCTTCAGGCGCGCCATGACCTCGGGGACGGTCAGGAGCTCGGCGTCGGCGTTCACCCGGTCGCCTCCGTCTGGACGGGGGCGGTCAGAGGGTCAGCGGAGTGACCAGCGCGGTCACTCGCGCGTGACGCTTGCCGGGGGCAGGCTGGCTGCTCGGGTCGGGGCTTTGGTGCGGCGGCCAGGAGGTCGGCGAGGTGGGCGAGTTCGGGCAGGAGGCCGCTTCCGGTGTACTGCCAGTGGGAGATCACCAAGGTGGTATCCGTGTCGACGTGCCGCTCGCTCCCCGCGCGGTGGCCGCTGCGGTGACCGGCGTCGGGGTCGGTGTGACCGGCGGTCAGGTCAGCGCGGTCATCGCGGTCACTGTGCCGGTCAGTGACCGGCTGACCCTCGCCAGCCCGCTCCTGGGCGTCGTTCTGGCGGGTGCGCCAGGTGGTGCGTTCGGCTCGGAGGTGGGTGAGGGTGGTGGAGTAGTGGCGGGTGCGGGTGGAGAAGTGGCCTCGGAAGCCGAGCATGTGGGCCCACTGCCGCAGGCGCAGGTGGGCGTGCTCGGGCTGGGCGCCGAGGTGCCAGGCGGTGTAGATCATTTGGCGGGCGTGGTCGGTGAGGTCGTGCTGGGCGAGTTCGGCCAGGAACCGCAGGCGGCGGTCGAGGGTGCCGGTGGTGGTCTCGGCTCCCTTGGTGGCGTACTTGGCGATGTAGGCGGCGACGTGCCGGTCGGTGACGGGGGCACCGTCGGTGAAGTCGGTGCTGCGGATCGCGCGGACGTCGATCTGCCGCCCGAACCGGAACACCGTGGACTCCGCCGGCTGGCCGGGCTTGGTCTCCCCTGCCCCGGAGCGGTGCTGGTGCGGGACACGGGTGCGCTGGACGGCAGCGCGGACGGCGTGGTCGAGGAGCCCGGTGGTGGCCCAGGCGGGCGGGGTGCTGCCGGGGCCGGAGGGTCCGTCGATGCGGATGACGGTGTGAAAGTGGATCTGGCCGCGCTTCTGGTACTCGGCGACCTTGGCGTACGACAGGGTCGCGTGGTGGCGCAGGGTGCGCTGCGTCAGCCCGGCCGCATGCGCGATCTCGCGGCGCAGGTGGCCGGTGAAGCGGGCCCACAGGGCGGGGGCGTGGGCGTTCCACAGCACCGCACCGGTGTAGTCGTACCGCTGCGGGTTCAGCGGCGTCCCGAGGAGCGGGTCGCCGTCACTGTGCCGAGTACCGCAGACGCACGGGGATGCGCCGGGTTGGTTGTGGACGGGGCCGAAGCCGGGTGCGGTGAGGGTGGCGAAGACGCGCGGGTGGGTGGAGACGCTGGTGGGGACGGTCTTTCCGCCGCGTAGTCCGGCGGCGATGAGCTGGTAGGTGTGGTAGCGGTAGACGTTGGAGCAGGCGGGGCAGCGGGTGGCGCGGCGGTTGCCGCAGCGCACCAGGAGTTCGCCGGCGGGCAGGTGGCGGGTGTCGAGGTGGTCCAGGATCTGGCCGGTGGCGGTGTCCAGGCGGGTGCGGTGTCCGGTCATCCGGATGGGGCGGGCGCAGCCGCCCAGGGAGCCGACCTGGCGGGCCAGGGGTGCGAGGTGTCCGGCGGCGGCGAGCTTGGCCAGCCTCGCGGTCAGCCGGGCCCGGCGTTCCAGCGCCGAGCCACGGTTCGCCGACGCGTCGGCGGTGCTGGGGTGCGCAGGTGTGGCGAACGTCGCGTTCGTGGCAGCGGACGTGGTTGCGGGGGAGGGGAGTTGGGGCTGTGCGGGCATGGGGGCAGACCTCCGGCAGGGAGCGAGGCAAGAAGAGGGGTGACTGAGGGGCGACCTGGGTGGTCAGCGCACGTGGGCACGGTGCGCGAGTCGTCGGGTGCGAGTGTTGGGCCGGGAGCGTCTGCCCTGGTCAGCGGTGGTGTTCACCAGCGGTGCGTGAAGGTAGCATCGCTTCAACGGCGCATTCAAGTGCATCCCTCCTCATCTGCTTGGGTGGCCTGGTGGGGTGTGGGTACTGTGCCTGGGTTTCCCGTTTTGGCCGGGCCGGATTTCGGTGATACTGGCGCGGAGAGGGCATGTGACCAGCGGTGACAGTCGGGCGGCGGGGACGCAGGCCGGTGGGCGGCACGGTGCTGTTGACGTTCGAGGTCATCGCCGAGGCCCTGCGGGAGCGGATCCGCTCCGGTGGGCTGATGCCGGGGGACGCGTTGCCGACGCAGGCGGTGCTGATGGCGGAGTTCGGGGCCTCCAGTCTGTCCGTGCAGAAGGCCATGGCCCTGCTGAAGCAGGACGGCTACGCGATCTCCCGTCCCGGTAAGGGCGCCTTCGTCGCCCAGCCCGACACCGACGGTGACTCGGAGGTGGGGAGCGCGCCCGTCGGCGGGATTGCGGCGCGCGTCGGGGCGCTGGAGCTGGCCCTGGCCGAGGCGCTTGATCAGCTCATTGTCCTGCGGGCCCGCGTCGAAGTCCTGGAAGCGGGCGACGGCCGGCCTACCCACTGACCTGCTGCCCTTGGGCGACCCAGGGGTCGGGGCTGGGGGTGTGCGTCCAGATTTTCTCTACGAGGTTCAAGGCGGGCCCAGCCCGCTGAGGGGGACCGACGTTGCCGACCGACCCAGGGGCGATGGCAGAACCCGAGGCCCGTATGGGTGTCGGCGGTTAGCGGTCCGTCGGGTTCAGCGCGGGGTTCGGCTGCTACACGTCGCACAGCAAGTTGTCGGGTATGGACTTCCTTGCTCCAGCGGAGCAAGTTGTCGCCGACGACCGTCCTACGGTCGGATCGCGGACACAGGGTCGGCCAGGGGTCCGACCCGTTCCATCGCTGGGCCCGCCGAGGGCGGTGTCCGACCCCGCCCAAGCTCCGCAGCGCAAGCCCTCCGCCGAACCGCTGACCGCTCCCGTGCCGAGCGACCAGACCGTGCGAATACCCGCCGAGTACCGAGCCGCCCACCAGCAGACTGAACCCGATCCCCGCGCGATCAGGACGCCAGCAGGTCGGCGACTTCGGGGACGTCGCGGAACGCTCGCAGCCGGTCGAGCACGATGCGCGTGCGCTCGGTGGTGCGTTTGCTGCCGCTCTGGCCCAGGGCGAGCATCCGGGCGGCGGTCCCGGCTGCGGCCTCGGGCTCGTTCGCGTCGGCGTAGGCCACGGCCAGCCACGACAGATAGAGCGCCAACTCCCTCGCGTGACTGGCGTCGTACCGCCCAAGGACGTCCGTCAGCAGCGGCACCGCGTGCAGCGGCCGGTGCAGTTCGGTGTAGACGCGGGCTTCCATGACCTGCAGTTCCCCGGCGTCCATCCAGTACAGGTACGACGGCGACTCGATGCCGTCCGAGTCCTGGGCCAGGGCCTCGGCCGCTTCCCCGAGCGCGGTCATCGCCGCTCGGTCCTGTCCGGCACGGGTATTCGCCCAGGCCACCCGGTCCAAGTAGAGGGCGCGGGCCTTCGCCGGAGCGTCGGGACCGGCCTCCTGGACGGCGGCAGCAGCCAGGTCGACGGCGTCGTGGGCGTGTCCGGTGTTGCTCCACTGGTAGGCCAGCGAGCCTGCGACGTTGCCCGACAGGACGCTGTCCCCGGCGGCGCGGGCGGCGCTGATTCCGAGCCGGTAGATCCGTTCGGCCTCGGCGTGCTCGCCCGCGTCGGAGGCGACCCAACCGGCGATCTGCGCCAACTCGCCAATGACTCGTAGAAGTTCGCGGCCCACGGGTTCGGTGTGGCTGCCCTGGCGGTAGAGCGTGACCGCCGCGCGCAGTTCTCGCAGGGCCGGGCCGATCAGGTCCTTGCCGTAGACCACGTCATCGGCCAGGCGCAGGCCGTGCACCCGCCGGGCCAGGTCGGCGACCTGCCCCGCGCCGATCCGCCGGCCGGTCCTGGCCGTCAGCGGGGCCAGTGGGTCGCCCTCGGGCAGGAAGTCGGCCACCGTCAGCACGCGCGGCGCGGGCTCGGCCGGGGGGACGGCCTTGGCCGCCTCCAGCAGCTCGCGCGGGACCTCCAGTGCTAGGGCGAGGAAGGGCAGCCACTCGCGCGGGGACCGGGTGCCGATCTCCCAGCGGGACACGTCGTTGCGCGTCGGGGGAACCCTGCTGGGGGCGGCCTGGGCCAGGGCGTCGGCGAGCCGCTGCTGACTCCATCCGCGCGCCCGGCGCAACCGCCGCACCAGTTCCCCGACCGTCTCCCGCACCTGGCCAGCTTGGCAGACACCGGGGCAGACACGCTGGCTCCTCCGCAAGGTTCCAGCCAACGAGACCCTGGCCGGGAGGGAACCGAGCGGGAGCGAAGGAGCGGGAGATGGACGAGCAGACGGTGCAGTGGCGGGAACGCCCCGGCCCGGTGTGTGGGGAGTGCGGACGGCTCCGGGAGCAGGCCCGCGCCGCCTCGCTGTGCGGGGACCGCTCCAGGCTCAGCGACGTGCGCGTCATGCAGGACCGCCACCGCCGAGCCGCCCACGGGCAGGCGGCATGAGCGAGCGCAAGACGATGCGGTTCCGCGACTACCACGTCCGCACCGACGCGACCGCCGAGCCGGTCCGGGTGGCTGTCTGCGTCACCGACGAGGAGCAGTGCTGGTGGACCAGCGGCGAGCGAACTCGCGCCGATGACGTCACCGCCCTGATCGCCAAGCACGCCAACGAGACGGGCCACCACTGCTTCCGCCGCACCGCCACCGACTACGCCACCGCAGAGCCCGGCGACTTCCACTGACCCGAGGGCAGCAGGCCAGATGCTGCTGGACGCCGAGCCGACGGGGTGACCGGCCAGTTCACCGGGCTGACCAGGGTCGGGCTCCTGGCGAAGCAAGTTGTCCCGTTGGATATCCCAACGGGCTATCCAACGGGAAGAAGGCTGACCCGGGGGCGGTTCATGCGGTGCCGGGCCCCCGAGGCGGCCGACGCCGTCGGCTGGGGCCGGGCGGCTGGTGGAGCCCCCGCCGGGCAGCTGCCCGGGGCCACCTCAGTCTGTGGCCTTGGGGTGGCCGGTGCCGGCGTAGGTGATCCAGGCGGTGCGGTTGGTGTCGTCGAGGAGGTACCAGATGCGTCCGCCGCCGGTGACTTCGTACTGCCAGCGTTCCAGGATCTGTCCCTTGTAGGTGGTGGTGCCGAGTTTGCCCTTGAGTCGGTGCTGGCGTTCGGGGTTCTCGGCGGCGCGGGGTTTGGCGCGGATTCGATCGAAGGCCCGGCGCAGGTTGGCCGGTGCCTGACGGCTGAGATGTTCCCAGCCGTCGGCGGCCTCGGTGTTGGCGAACCGGAGGTCGTACTCGTCGCCGGTCGGGGGTGGCGCGGCCCGGTCTCCGCGCTTCGGGCTCACTCCGCCGTCCCGGGTACGGGGACGGGGCCGAGGTCGCCCTCGGGCTCGCGGGTCAGCAGCGCGTGCAGGGCGGGGTCCGCGTAGATCTCGGCGCTGTGCCTCCACTGGGCGAGCAGCAGTGCGATCGGGGAGAGGTTGTCCAGGGCGACCGCGCCGCGCGCCGTGTCGACCAGTTCGGCGAGCAGGGTGTCGATGTCCTCTGCGGGCAGGAAGGTGCTCCAGGGGAGGGCTTCGGGCAGCGCCTGGCGCAGGGCGTCGATGTTCTCGGTCCGGACCAGCCCGGCGAGCAGGCGGGAGGTGAAGTCCACAACGGTGGCGTCGCGCTCCATCTGGTCCACGCGCATCAGCGCCAGGTCCCCCGCGTCGCGTCTGCGCAGCCGCAGTATGCGGACGGCGTCGAGCCGACGCGCGGTCGCGGCAGGATGGTGCAGCAGCTCACTGAAGGGCACGTCCTCGTAGGCCGTAGTCATGACATCCACAGTAGCTCGGATGTCAATCGATGGACAGATGGCGCGACGGTCGACTCTTCCCCTGATGGTCTAGACCTCTGACGGCAGTAGTGACGGCAACAACCACGCACAACGGCGTACTTCGGCACACTCCGACGGATCATAAAATAGCCGCTGACCAGCGAAAATGCAGCTAGCGGGCCACCCCGTGCCACACGTACTATGTGCTGGCAGGTTCGGTGCCGGTTCTTGTGCACAATGCTGGTGGGCCAAAACCACTACCAACGCCGCCGCCGATCGTCGTTAATGGAATTGATGAATACAATAAAGGCAACCTGCAGCAGCGCATATCTAAAAAGAAGCTCGATTTCTATAGAGGGATTGACGCTCCGAAGGGGGTTGGTTCTTACTGGATGGATTCGAAGATATACGAAATACCAGGTGGTGGAAGCGATTACCGACTTTTGGTGAAAGCTGATGGCACGATTGGTTGGGTCGGACCGAAAGGTATGGTGAAAGGGGCGGGTCATAATTATCAGAAGATTACCCAATATAAATCTCCGTGTTAGTGAGGGCTGGTGTGACAGGTGAGCGTGAAGAGCTTGTCGGAATTGCTTGCGAAGTCTGGACTCCGTCTAATCTGTATCCAGAATTCTGTAGTGACTATTCCGGCTGAAGCGTCGTGCATGGCATCGGCCTGTTGGCCGGAGGAGGGTAGGGTTGATGAGGTTTTTGGGTTCGAGAACCCTAACCTTGTGCGGGATGCAAACGCGGCATGGTTTTATATGGCGATCGAGTACGGACTATTTATGGAAGATCGCGAGTTTTTCTTGTCGGTAGATCTCGCCCCCCATGGGGAAATTCCAATATTGCGTTGGGCTCGCATTCGATTGGAAGATGAATGGGATATCATGGGGGACGGTATGGATCCAGCAGCGTTAGGGGTTCTTGGTGGGCCTCGGGGGCGCCCAGGTTTCGTCATGTTGTCGCTGGCGGGAGACGTAATTATCGCAGGGGCGACATGGGAGACTGAAATAAGCGTCCTTGCAGTACCGAATCCACATCGCGCAGAAGCAATTCGTAATTATATCGAAGGAATGCTTGCCTCTGGCAAGCTGGCGGGTGTCGATGCCGCAAATGCCAGATTCTGGCTAATGCGAGACTGCTGACCTTTGCTAATTCTCTTGATGAGGGTTATTCAGAACGCCTCCGGTGAGGCAGCGAACACTGAGGGGATTCGCGTTTTCTGGACAGCGGATTTAGGGTTTTTCTACACCGCCAACTCCACGGCCGACTTGCCGCAGGGGCCCCTGGACGAAGTCCTTGGGGGAGGGCCTCGTCGATGCCGATCGCCTCGGTCGCGGCGGGTTCGCCTCAGGGACGGATCGTCGGCTCCTCCGGGAGTTCCAGTGCCGCCGGCCCGCTGGAGGCGGTCAAGATGTTCAAGGTTCTGAACGAGAGGAAGGCCCCGCAAGGTCCCTGACGGAGATGAGGCAGCACCCCGCCGGGCTCCGCCGGTGCTCGTCCGTAGCGCGCAAGCGGATCCGCTCGCGGGACAACGGTCGTGCCAACTTCTTGACGCCGGACGCCGGACGCCGGACGCAGGCGAGCGGCGCAGGCCGGGTCAGCCCTGGGGAGTGAGCAGGACGATCGGGATCACGCGGTCGGTCCGCTGCGCGTACTCGTCGTACAGCGGGAAGATGCGCGCCATCTGGGGCCAGAGGGCCTCGCGCTCGGCCGAGGACGCGACACGGGCGCGGGCGGTGAACCGGCGGGTGCCGACCTGGACCCCGGCGCTCGGGTCCGCCCGGAGGTTCCTGAACCAGTCCGGGTCCTGGTCGGCGCCGCCTTTGGAGGCGACGACGATGAAGTCGTCCCCCGACGTGCCGTAGATCAGGCAGGTGCGGCGTGGCTCACCGGTCCTGCGTCCTGTCGTGGCGAGCACGAGCGTGTACAGGCCGTTCGACTCGTGACCTTCGGTTCCGCCCGAGGCGAGATACGCGCGGGTCTGCTGGGCGACCCAGTCCCAGGTCGAGTCGGTGGCGCGGTCGAGATCATCGGCGACGGTCATGGCGGCGGTCCTTTCGGGTGCGGGTGGTATCGGTCGGTTTCGAACCAGGACCGTGTCGCCTCAGTCGAGCTTCTCGGCCAGCGCAACGATGATGCCCGCGGGTCCGCGGACGTAGCAGAGCCGGTAGCTGCCCTCGTATTGCGCCACTTCTCCGACGAGTTCGGCGCCGCGGGCCCGCAGACCGGCGACCGTTGCGTCGATGTCGTCGACGGCGAACATGATGCTGCGCAGGCCCAGTGTGTTGCCCAGTGCGTTCGCCGGCTCGGCGCTGATCACCGCGGGGGTGTGGAACTTCGTCAGCTCGAGCCGGCCGTCGCCGTCCCGCGTCCGCATCATCGCGATGTCCACCCGGACCCCGTCGAGCCCGTTGACCCGGTCCACCCACTCTCCCTCGACCGGCGCCTGGCCCTCCAGCTCCATACCGAGTTCGACGAAGAATGCCTTGGCTGCCTCGAGGTCGTCGACGACGACGCTCACGTGGTCCATCCGCTGAATGGTCATGGTAGTTCTCCTTCTCCCTGTGCGACCTGTCATGGCCGCTCGTGCACTTGGGACGGATCCGGTGACCCGTTCTCTACACCCGCGGGGTGCCGTCCGGAGAAGGGTACGAGAATCAGGTGCGTCGCGAAGTGTCGAGAACGTGGGCGCGGAACCGTCCCCACAATACGAGCGGCCACGACGAGCCGCGTGACGACGAAGGAGATCGACGTGAATTACCTGCTGCTCAAGCCCAGCCCACAGCCACCGAGTGAACGAGCCACTCCTGCGGGCGCTCGTGCCCGCTGTGACCGGTGTCCTTCTCCGGCGCGGAGCCGACCCAGGGGCTTCACTGAAGTCTGACGCTGCGTCACCGTACGGACGGTCTCGCGCACTTCGACGATCACCCTCGCCGCAGCACCAGTAGACTCCGCCCGGGGAGCTTCAGCCGGTCCCCGGCGTGCACCGGATCAGGGTCGGCCGCGACCCCGGACGGCTCGACGGTGTCGATGACTGTGCGCCACTGTGCCCCGTGCCCCCGCGGCACCGTGAACTCCACCGCCTCGTGCCCCGCGTGCAACAGGAGCAGGAACGAGTCGTCGGCGATCCGCTGCCCGCGTGGGTCGGGTTCGGAGATCGCCTCGCCGTTCAGGAACACGGTCAGCGACTTCGCCGCGGTGGCGTGCCAGTCGGCGTCGGCCATCTCGTCGCCGGTGGGCGTGAACCAGGCGATGTCGGTCAGTTCGTCGTGGGTGCCCTGCACCGGGCGGCCGTGGAAGAAGCGGCGGCGGCGGAACACCGGGTGCTCGCGGCGCAGCCGGGTGAGGGCCTTGATGTAGTCGAGCAGCCGGGTGTCCTCGCCCTTGTCCGGCCACCGTACCCAGGCCAGTTCGTTGTCCTGGCAGTACACGTTGTTGTTGCCCCGCTGCGTACGCCCGAACTCGTCGCCGTGGGACAGCATCGGGACGCCCTGCGAAAGGAGCACGGTGGCCAGGATGTTGCGGACCTGACGGCTGCGCAGCTCCAGGACCTGCGGGTCGTCGGTGTCGCCCTCGACCCCGCAGTTCCACGAACGGTTGTGGCTCTCCCCGTCGCGGTTGTCCTCGCCGTTGGCCGCGTTGTGCTTGTCGTTGTACGACACCAGGTCGCGGAGCGTGAACCCGTCGTGGCAGGTCACGAAGTTGATCGAGGCCAGCGGGCGGCGCCCGTCGTCCTGGTAGAGGTCCGACGAACCGGTCAGCCGGGAACCGAACTCACCCAGCGTCGCGGGCTCCCCGCGCCAGAAGTCCCGTACGGTGTCCCGGAATTTGCCGTTCCACTCGGTCCACAACGGGGGGAAGTTGCCCACCTGGTAGCCGCCCTCGCCGACGTCCCACGGCTCGGCGATCAGCTTCACCTGGCTGACGACCGGGTCCTGCTGCACCAGGTCGAAGAACGACGACAGGCGGTCCACCTCGTGGAACTGTCGGGCGAGGGTGGCCGCGAGGTCGAAGCGGAAGCCGTCCACGTGCATCTCGGTCACCCAGTAGCGCAGGGAGTCCATGATGAGCTGCAGCACGTGCGGACTGCGCATCAGCAGGGAGTTGCCGGTCCCTGTGGTGTCCAGGTAGTAGTGCTTGTCGTCGGTCAGCCGGTAGTACGACGCGTTGTCGATGCCGCGGAACGACAGTGTCGGGCCGAGGTGGCTGCCTTCGGCGGTGTGGTTGTAGACCACGTCGAGGATGACTTCGATCCCGGCGGCGTGCAGCGCCTTGACCATCGACCGGAACTCCTGCACCTGCTGGCCCCGGTCGCCCGTCGAGGAGTACGCACCCTGCGGGGCGAAGTAGCCCAGGGTGTTGTAGCCCCAGTAGTTGCGCAGGCCCAGGCTGCTCAGCCGGTGGTCGTGCACGAACGCGTGCACGGGCATCAGCTCGATGGCGGTGGCGCCCAGACTCTTGAGGTGCTCGATGACCACCGGGTGCGCGAGGGCCGCGTACGTTCCCCTGATCTCCTCGGGCAGACCCGGGTGGGTCATCGTCAGGCCGCGCACGTGCGCTTCGTAGATGACCGTGTCGTGGTATTCGATGCGCGGCGGCCGGTCGTTGCCCCAGTCGAAGAACGGGTTGACCACCACCGAGGACGGCATGTGCGGCCCGGAGTCGCTCTCCGACGCGTGTTCCGGGTCGTCGAACGAGTAGCCGTACACGGACTCGTGCCAGTCGACCTCGCCGCAGACCGCCTTGGCGTACGGGTCGAGGAGGAGTTTGTGCGGGTTGCATCGGTCGCCGGCCGCCGGGTCGTACGGGCCCTGGACGCGGAAGCCGTAGCGCTGCCCAGGCTGTACCCCCGGCAGGTAGGCGTGCCGGACGAACGCGTCGGTCTCCCGCAGTTCCACCGGTGTCTCCGTGCCGTCCTCGCCCACCAGGCACAGCCAGATCCGGCTCGCGGCCTCGGAGAAGACCGCGAAGTTGGTGCCGGCGCCGTCGTACGTGGCGCCGAGCGGGTAGGGGCGTCCTGGCCAGACCTGCATGGCAACCTGCTCAAGTGGGTTGGTCGGTGATCGGAAAGTCCTGCGGGCAGCATCATCCACCCGTTCCGGGGGTGTGTAGCGTTCACACATCAATCCACCGAACGAGTGGACGCCGGCCGGCGCGGTTCTAGATCCAGCCGAGCAGCTCGGCGGCGAGCATCTCCTCCCGGCACGGCCAGGCCGCACCGCAATCGCAGTGGTCGGTGCCGGTGATGTGCTGGTGCCGGGCGAAGATGTCGGCGACCACGTGACGGTAGGCGTCGAAGGGGTCCGGGACCGCGCCGGACGAAGTGTTCGTGGCGGTGATGGTGGTGTAGGTGCCGGTGTTCGACATGGTGGCGACCTCCTGCTGTCGCACGGTCCGCGGTGTGCGGGCCCTTCATACAATGAGACGAGTCGATCTCGGGCCTGGTTTCCCGGAGGTCCGCAATCGAGGGAACACCATCAGAGTCCCTCGCAGGACTGACACTTTTGTGGAAAACAGGGGATCCGTCCCCCGGACGCCGGGTTTCGGCTACCAGGCCAGGCCAGGCCAGGTCATTCCCAACCCGGCTCAACCAATCCCAACCCGGCCCAACCCGGCCTAACTCGCTCTATCCCGCTCTATCCCGGTCCAGCCCGGTCCAGCCCGGTCCAGCCCGGCCCAACCCGGCGCGGGGGGCGCGGACGGCGCGCGCCGGTGGTCGCGCGCACAACACGTCGGGATACCGGTTTGCCGAAGTGTGCCTGTCGCACCACCCCGGTTCTGTACGCTCGGGCGGATCAGCGGAGCACCGGGTGCACGTACTGGTTGGGGCGGTGGCGATGAGCGGGCCGGAGCACGATACGAAGGTGGCCGAGCCGGAGGAAGACGGTGCCGCAGAGCCCGCCGTGGTGGAGGACCCCGGACCGCCGGCCGGCACGATACCCACCGCCGCCCTGGCCGCCGCGCGCGGCGGTGACCTGCTCGCCGACCCGCAGCAGCTGAAGTGGGCCGACGACGACTGGGCCCAGGCTCTCCTGCGGGCCCGCCGGGCCGGGCGCGCCTACGTCTACCTCAACCTCGTCGAACAGCGCCTGCGCGCCGTGGTCCGGCAGGTCCTGTACCCGGTCTACGGGCCTGGCGAGACGGACAGTCACGACGACGGGGCCTGGGTGTCCGCGGCGGCCGGCCCGACGCAGAGCGACTGGGTCGAAAGGGCAGAGGCCGTACGGGAGATGAGCCGGCGGCGCGGCTACATCGTCGACCCCGACGACGACGACCTGCTGGCTTTCCTGACGCTGCCTCAACTGCGGGAACTGATAGTGCGCAACTGGTGGTGCTTCGCGCCGTACCTCGCGGACCGCAAGGGCTTCGAACGCGCCCTTGAGGAGATGGAGATCGCCCGGCACATCAGTGCCCGCAACCGCACCCTCACCCCCGATGTGCTGGCCCAGGTCGAACGCGCGGGCACCCGGCTTCTGGCCATGGTCGATGCCCGGCTCGGCGGGCACAGTGGCCAGAAGATGGCCCTGGACGCGGTCGAGGAGCTCTTTTCCGGCCGCTACGCGGACGTTGTGGGTGTCTTCCCCGACCGGGCGGCGCTACAACGGCAGTTGCCGTTCGGCGACCTGATCGACGGGGCCCGCGGGATCGACGCCACCGGCGTCGGGCTCAACCTGCTGTGCCAGAACTACAGCGGCCGCGACCTGGTGCGCCTGGCCCAGGACGGCTGCGGGATGCGCCTGCTGTTCCTCAACCCCAACGGCGAGGCGATGAAGCGCCGGGAGCGTGAGGAGGGCGTCAAACGCGGCCTGCTCGCCCGGGTGACGACGCTCAACATCCTGCACCTGCGCAAGGTGCGGGCGAAGCTGCGGGACCCGAACCGCATCGAGATAAGGCTGTACGACGAGACACCGCGCATCAACGCCTACCTGGTCGACGGGGAGACCGCGGTCGTCCAGTACTACCTGCGGCGGGCCCGGGGTGTGGAGTCCCCGGCGGTGGTGCTGCGGGCGGGCGACGGCCGCGGGCTGTTCGGTGTGTTCGAGGAGGAGTTCGAGCAGCTCTGGGCGGTCGGGAAGCGGACCGCCTGAGCGGCGGTCCCCGCCCCCGCGACAGCGGCGGGGACCGCGTCAGATGCGGCTCAGCGAGCCGACCGGACTCAGCGGTCAGACTGGGCCCAGCGATCAGACAGGACTCAGCGGTCAGACTGGGCCCAGCGATCAGACAGGACTCAGCGGTCAGACTGGGCCCAGCGATCAGACAGGACTCAGCGCGCCGGCTGGTATTTGTAACCCACCCGGTGCACCGTCACCAGCCGGCGCCGGTAGGGGCCGCCGAGCTTGCGGCGCAGGCGGGCGACGTGCACGTCCACCGTCCGGCCCGAGCCGATCTCCGGGTAGCCCCAGACGATGTCGAGCAACTGGCTGCGGGCGAACACCCGGTGCGGGTGGTCGAGCAGGTGGGCCAGCAACTCGAACTCCAGGTAGGTGAGTTCGACCTCGGAGCCGTCCACGGTGACGGTGCGCCCCACCGGGTCCAGGACCAGGCCGCCGTCGCGGTACGACTCGTCGGCGGGCTGCGGCTGTGGCAGCGCGCGGGGCTGGACGGACGGTGCCTGCGGCGGCGCGCCGCGGTCGACCAGCCGGAGCTGCGGCGGGTAGACGGCAACCGGGGTGTGGGGTCGGGCGGGCAGGACTGCGGACGCGTTTGAGTACGCGGACATGAAGGGGTTCCTCCGGAAAAGGTGCGGGCGGGCCTGAACGGCGGGGACCGGCACGGAGCGCGGCAGTCCCGGTCTCAAGGAACGAGAGGGTCCGTCAGTTAAAGCCGACACCCGGTGCTGGTGACGCGGCACAGGTCCACTGTGCGGCGTCTGGTCAGCAGTTTCCGGGTCATGTCGTCCATCGTACGGGGGTGCTACCTGCCCGTGTCCAGCCCGGAGCGGCCCGGAACCGGGGCAGGCCGGGGAATCCCACGATCCGGGCGGTGGTCCCGCGATCCGGGATTCGACGTCCGGCATGTGGACGTTTCACGTCCCGGAAAGCCGCGCCCCTCAGAAGGAGTTCCACCGGCTCGTGAAATCCCCGGTGCGCAGACAGCGCACCCGGTGCGCGAACTCCTCCTCGGCGGCCGGGTTCCCCGGCACGTGCTGCGCGACCCACGCGGTCGCCGCCAGCTCACGCACATCGCGCAGCACCGGATAGCCGTCCCACTCGGTGACGTCGTATCCGTACTTCTTCGCGAAGCGTTTGGCGGAGCCCTCGGGCAGGCCGTAACGGACCGCGGCCATCGGGGTCAGCGCCAGGTCGAGCTCGCGCAGGTCGAAGGACACCGTCTCCAGGTCGAGCAGCAGCGGCCTGCCGTTGAACACCCCGACGTTGCGCAGCAGGGCGTCACCGTGGACGACACCGCGCGGCAGCACGGGGGTGAGTTTGCGGTACGCCTTCTTCAGCTCCTCGCGGCGCGCGAGCAGGAACGTGCGGTCCTCCAGTGTGATCGCCGCGTCGGCGGAGTCGAGCCACGTCTCCACCAGTCCCAGCGGGCGGCGGGGCGGGAGTTCGAACGGCGGGTCGGGCAGGGCGTGCAGTTCACGCAGCAGCCTGGCCAGGTCCTTGACGTCGGGCTTGCGGTCGGGCGGCGGCAGCCGCTCCCAGAAGGTGACCGGACGGCCGTCGACGAGCAGGGGGGCGTCCGGCATCCCGTCGAGCGGGCGCACGGTGGGGAAGCCCTGGGCCGCGAGCCATCTGGCCACGGCGCCCTCCCTGGCCGCGCGTTCGGCCATGTGCACGCCACGGCCCACCCGGGCGACGACGTCGCAGGACAGCCCGAACACGGCGTTCTCGCCGTACGCGAGGAGCTCGGCCCGGCCGGCGGCGCCGATGTCCAGGCCGGCCGTGCCGCAGGCGCGGGCGAGCAGCAGGCGTTCAGCCGCGGCGGTGGGGTGCAGGCGTACGTCGATCACGTATCGATCGTAGCGCCGCAAACCGGGATAGGCGGGTAAGTAGGGGACACGGGCCCACTGGTCGGCCGGTCGGGACGCCGGACCCGCGGGCCGGGGGCGGTGCGCGCCCCCGGCCGTCACCACTACTGGACGGTCAGCAGGCGCAGCCGGAGCTTGGCCAGCGTGATCCAGTCGAGCCCGAGACCCTTGCTGATGTAGTTGTCGAACGACCCGTACTGCTTGGTGATTTCGTCGAAACCGGCCTGGATGAAGTCGGCCCGCACGCCGAGCAGCGGGTCGAGCAGGTCGGGGTTCTGCATGAGCCCGGCCTGCTTGACGCCCGCCTTCTGCGCCGCGTTGCGCGGCCCGAGGTAGGTGTTGCTCAGCAGGTAGTCCTGCATGATGACGTCGCGCGGCACGCCCAGGATGGTCAGCAGGACCGCGGTGGTCCAGCCGGTGCGGTCCTTGCCGGAGGAGCAGTTGTACATCAGCGTGCCGCCGTCGGAGATCTGCTTGAGGACCGTGGCGAACTGGGCGCGCTGCGATGCGGTGTTGACGAAAGTACGGTTGATCTCCTGCATGAACCCCGCGGCTTTGCCGTCGCCCAGGACCTCCTGCTGCTTGACCGGGTCGCGGCTCATGATGACGCCGGTGAGGTAGGCCGTCAGGTTGCCGTCGTTGACCGGCAGCCGGTTGAGCTTGACCCCGCTCGGGACCTTGTCCGGACCGTTGGTGCTGACTTCGAGGTCGGTGCGCAGGTCGTCCATGGTGTTCAGGCCGGTGGACTTGAGCAGGTCCAGATCCCGGTCGGTGAGCTTGTTGGGCACCTCCGAACGGAACACCTGGCCCCAGCGCACGGTCAGTCCGTACGCGCCCTTGTAGCCGCCGATGTCCCGGGAGTTGGCCGAGGCCTGGAGGTTGAGCGAACGGGTGCTGACCACCGGGCCGAACGGGGAGCCCTGCGGAACGACCTTGAAATACCAGCGCTTTGCGGTGTCCAGGTCGGCGACGGAGGTGCCCGTTCCGCCCGCGGTGGCGACGAGCCTGCCGGAGCGGGCGGGGTCGGCGGCGTTGGTCGAGGCGTACACCCGGACCTTGTCCAGGCCCCAGCCGTTCCAGGTCAGGGCGTAGGACCCGTCGGCGGCGCGGGTGGCCGAAGCGTCGGCGACGAAGCCGGGGAAGCTGAACCCCTGCTGCTGTTGCCGGGGAGCGGCGAAGGCGGGGGCACCGGCGGCCGCGGTGCCCAGGGTGAGGACGGCGGCGAGTGCGAGGGTGCCGGTTCGCGCGGTGGTGACACGCATGCGTGGTCTCCCTGGGAGCGGGTGGGCAAGCGGGCTGGCGTGCCGGGGATGTACCGGGATGGGGCACGCGAAATCACCACACGGGACCGTATGGTCTGGTGTGGGCGCGCTCACTGTAGTGACCTGGGCCACCCAAAACCATACGCATGCGTATGCAAACTGGGTGTTTCCCGCACTGCTCCCCGACAGGAGGAAAACCACCTGTTTGTCCGGCGGCGGCGGCGGCGGCGGCGGCACTCACGCGGCCACGCGGCCACGCGGTCTGCCGGTCTACCGGTTAGTCGGGCACTCGACCAATCGGTCTGCCGGTTAGCCGGGGCAGCGGGATGCCTACGCGGCGCGCACGCTGCGCAGCGGCTGCGCCTCGGCGTACCGCCGCAGCACCAGGCGGGCCACCTCCGGGGTGTCCGCGATCGTGCCGGTGACCATGTCGGCACCCGCGGCCAGGGCCTGTTCGGCGATCCGGTCGGGCATGAGCCCGGGGGCCAGCGCGTAGGTCGCCACCGCGATCCGCCGTGCGCCCCGGGCGCGGAGCGTGCGTACCGCTTCGCTGATGCTGTAAGGCTGCCCCGGGCCGTCCACGGCGTGGCCCAGGGAAGCGGGCAGGACGGCGTGCCAGCCGCGGCGGGCCCACTGCGCCGCAGTCGCGGCCAGCGCGTCGGCGGCCTGCGGATCGGACGAGCCTGTCGAGGCCAGAACAATTCCGTACGACGAATCCCCGGGCCAGACACCGGCTTCGCGCAGGCGTCGCTCCATCGCCCCGATGAGCAGCGGGTCCGGGCCGAGCACGGCGGACTGCGGACGGCCGCGCAGGACCGCCGGGATGTCCGTCTTGGCGTGGAAGGCCGGCGCGAGCAGCAACGGGACGGCCAGCGTGTCGTCGAGTCGCGAGAGCACCTGCGGGACCCGCGGTGCGCAGTGGTCGAGGTAGCCGACCTCGACGGGGACCGCCGGGTCGAGCTTCCTGACCCGGGTCAGGAGGGCGTGCACCGCCGCCGCGTGGCGGGGGTCGCGGCTGCCGTGGGCGATGGCCAGGAGCGTACGGGGCATGGTGTCTACCGTGCCGTGCGTGTGTGTCCGGAGTGTTGACGCATTGTCAATTCCTCTTTATCTCCGCGGAAGTGGGTCGTGAAGCGGTCAGCGTTTGCCCACGAGCAGGCCGCGCTGCCGCAGGATGTACCGCTCGACGGGCGCGAAGAGCAGCAGTTCGATGCCGATCCCGACGATCAGGATCATGACGATCGCCATGAGCATCATCGGCATGTCGCCCAGATCGCGGCCCTGGTCGAGCAGCTGGCCCAGGCCGAACCCGAGGTCGGGGGAGCTGGCGATCAGCTCGGCGGCCATCAGCGAGCGCCAGGAGAAGGCCCAGCCCTGTTTGAGGCCCGCCATGTAGCCGGGCAGGGCGGCGGGCAGCAGGATGTGCCAGACCCCGCGCAGCCCGGTCGCGCCGAGCACCCGGCCGGCCCGCAGGTGCATCGGCGGCACCTGGTCGACGCCGGACACCAGTCCGTTGGCGACCGAGGGCACCGCGCCCAGGAGTACGACGGCGTAGATCGCGTCGTCCGTCAGGCCGAACCAGATGACCGCGGCCGGCACCCAGGCCACCGAGGGCAGCGACTGTAGGCCGGACAGGATCGGGCCGATGGCCAGCCGGACGAACTTGACTTTGGCGACCAGGAGGCCCAGCGGTGTGCCGATCAGGACCGCGACGACAAAGCCGACCGCACCCCGGGAAAGCGAGGTCCACAGGATGTCGAAGACGGTTCCCTTGTACCACTGGTCCATAAAGGCGTCCCACACGTCCGCCGGGCTGGGCAGCGCGTAGTGCGGTTTGACCTCAAGCCAGTACGCGCCCTGCCAGACGGCGAACACCAGCAGGATCGCGGTCAGCGGCGGGACCGTCTTCTCCAGGAGCTTGCGGGAGAAGGGCGTGCGTGCTTCTTCGACGGTCTCCAGGGCGTCGAGCCCGGCCTCCAGGCCGGCCGAGTCGTCCTGCTTGTCGAGCGTTTCAGTGCTTGCCATGGCGGCGGATCTCCCCCCGGAGGTGGTCGGTGATCTCGATGGACAGGGCGGAGACGTCGGGCGACTCGATCCGGCGGGGCTGCGGGATGTCGATCCGCCACTCTTTGGAGATCCGTCCGGGCCGCGACGACAGCAGGACGACCCGTTGGGCCAGCCGTACGGCCTCACGGACGTTGTGGGTCACGAACACGACGGTCCGGCCTGTCTCGCGCCAGATGCGCGTGAGTTCGTCGTGCAGGACGTCGCGGGTGATGGCGTCGAGCGCGGCGAACGGCTCGTCCATCAGCAGGACGTCACCGGCCTGGGCCAGCGCGCGGGCCAGCGCGACCCGCTGCCGCATGCCGCCGGACAGCTCGTGCACACGCTTGCCGTAAGCGCCGTCCAGGCGCACCAGTGAAAGGAGTTCAAGGGCTTCGGTACGGCGGCTCTGGCGCGGAACGCCCCGGAGCTTCAGCGCCAGTTCGATGTTCTTCCCGGCCGTGAGCCACGGGAAGAGCGCGTGGTCCTGGAACATCAACGCAGGGCGTCCGCCGGTGAGTTCGATGGAACCGGCGGTCGGCTTGTCGAGGTCGGCAATGAGGTTGAGGAGCGTCGACTTGCCACACCCGGACGCGCCGAGCAGGCACACGAACTCACCCGGCCTGACGGTCAGGTCGATGCGGTCGAGCACCGGGGCCGCGCCGCGCTGGAAGGTCTTGGACACCCCGGACAGCCTTACCGAGAAAGGCACTTCGGTGGTGGCGGTGGCCGTGGACTCGCGGGTGCCGTCGATCAGCAGGTCGGTCATGGTGGCGGGGTTCCCTCCGGAAGCGGGGTCGGGCCGGTTCCGCCGGACGGGCTCCGTGCTTGCGAAGCCCGTCCGGCGGTCTTCCTAGCTCTTCGCGCCGAGGCCCGCGTCGGCGACCGGGGGCTTCCCCGCCGCCAGCAGGACCTTGTTCAGAATCGTCAGGTCGTAGATGCCGTGGATGTCGGCCTGCTTGGTGATACCGGCCTTCACACCTTCGTCGAACAGTTGCTGGAGGGTGCCGGCCAGCGGGTCGTTGGTGACCTTGAGCTGCGTCCACGCGGCGTCGATGAGCGGCTGGGACAGTGGCTTCCCGGCGAACACGGCGAGCTGCGCGTTGACCGAGGTCTTCGCCTTGTCCGGGTTGGCGGTGATCCAGTCGTTGGTGGCGACCTGGCCCTTGAGCAGGGCCTCGACCGTGTCCGGGTGCTCCTTCAGGAATTTGCTGGACACGATGAGGTTCGTGGTGTCGAACTCGCCGTTCGGCCACAGGGTGCGCTCGTCGACCAGGACCTTCGCCCCGGCCTCCTGGACCAGCCGGGACGCCCACGGCTCCGGCAGCCAGCCGCCGTCGAGGTCACCCTTCTGGAAGGCGAGCAGGGTCTGCGCGTTGTCCGTCGGGACCACGCTGACGTCACCCTTGCCGGAGGGGTCGGTCTTGTAGCCCTGCTTGGCCAGCCATGAGCGGAGCGCCACGTCCTGCGTGCCGCCCAGCTGCGGGGAGGCGATCTTCCGGCCCTTGAGGTCGGCCGGTGAGTTGACCGACGGCTTGACCACCAGCGAGGCACCGCCTGACGTCGCGCCCGCGACGATCTTCAGCAGGGTTCCGCCGGTGGAGGTGTAGCCGGAGATCGACGGGTTCGGACCGATGTACGAAGCGTCGATCGCCCCGGCCTTCAGCGCCTCGATCGCGGCCGGACCGGCGTTGAACACCTGCGTCTTGACTTCGGTGCTGCCCAGCTCCTTGGCGAAGAAGCCCTCCTTGAGCCCGGCCAGCGGGGTCGCGTGGGTGGCGTTCGCGAAGAACCCGAGGCGCAGCTGCGTGGCCGAAGTCCCCTTGGCGGCGGTCGCGGCGGACGATGCCCCCGCGGCGGCCGGGGCGGTGGTGTCGGACTTCTTGTCCGAGCCGTAACCGCAGGCCGACAGCAGGGCGAGCAGTGGGAGCAGGAGCAGCGCGAGGAAGGATCTCGCGTGTTTGCGCTGGTGCTTCGCGGGAGTCGACACGTACGGAATCCTTAAGAAGGTCGCCGTACGCGCGGACGCGACGTTACGGCGGTGGGAGGCGGGGACGGTGGGCTTCAGCGGACCTTCGACACGGCCCCTGACCCCCGGCTCCGTCGCCGCGGCCGTCCGAGAGCGCGCCGACACCGTCGACCGCCTCGTCCAGCCAGAAAGCGTCGTGGTTCATCAGGCGGCGTCCCGGGTGCCGGCGGGCGCGGTGAAGACGGGTGCCGTGAAGGCTTCGCCGGACATCCCGGCGGTGAGCGTGGACCCGTCGGCCTCATCGATCAGCAGGAACGAACCGGTCCGGCGGGAGAGCGCGTACGGGTCCAGGGCGATCGGCTGCGCGGTCCGCAGGACCACGTGCGCGATGTCGTTGGCCTGCAACTGCCCCGGCTGTGCGACGTGGTCGAGCGTCTCGATGTCGATCCGGTACGGGATCTCCTTGACGATCGCCTTGACTGTCCGGGTGGTGTGCTTCAGCAGCACCCGGTCGCCGACGCGCAGCGGCTTGTCGGCCACGTGGCACACGGTCGCCTCGACGTCCTGTGCGGGCACCGGCACCGAGGCGGTGGGTGCGATCAGGTCGCCGCGTGAGATGTCGAGGTCGTCGGTCAGCCGGAGCGTCACCGACTCGCCCGCGCCGGCCTCTTCGACGGCCGTGCCGAGCTTGTCGATCCCGGCGATCGTTGAAGTCAGGCCGGAGGGAAGGACTGTGACGGAGTCTCCGGTCCGGAACGTCCCGGCGGCGATCTGCCCGGCGTAGCCGCGGTAGTCGCGGTGCTCACCGGACTGCGGGCGGATCACGTACTGCACGGGGAACCGCGCGGTGGCGATCTCCGACACGACGGACACGTTCTCCAGGTGCTCCAGGAGCGTGGGGCCGCCGTACCAGTCGGTGTGCGCGGACACCTCGACGACATTGTCGCCGCGCAGCGCGGACACCGGGATCGCGGTGACCTCCTGGACGCCCAGTTGCAGGGCGAACGCGGTGAAGGTGTCGGCGATCGACGCGAACACGGCCTCGTCGTAGTCGACCAGGTCCATCTTGTTCACCGCCAGCACGACGTGCGGGACGCGCAGGAGCGCGGCCACCGCGGCGTGCCGCCGGGTCTGCTCGACGACACCGTGGCGCGCGTCGACCAGGATGACGCTGAGCTCGGCGGTCGACGAGCCGGTCACCATGTTCCGGGTGTACTGCACGTGCCCCGGGGTGTCGGCCAGGATGAACCGGCGCTTGTCGGTGGCGAAGTAGCGGTACGCCACGTCGATGGTGATGCCCTGCTCGCGCTCGGCGCGCAGGCCGTCGGTGAGCAGTGCGAGGTCCGCGCCGTCGTGGCCGCGGTCGCGGGATACCCGCTCGACGGCTTCGAGCTGGTCGGTCAGGACTGACTTGGAGTCATGCAGCAGTCTGCCGACGAGGGTTGACTTGCCGTCATCCACCGAACCGGCGGTGGCCAGGCGCAGGAGACCGACTTCAGTAAGAGTGGTCATCTCTAGAAATACCCTTCGCGCTTGCGGTCTTCCATCGCGGCTTCCGACATCTTGTCGTCGGCGCGGGTGGCCCCTCGTTCGGTCAGCCGGCTGGCGGCCACCTCGGCGATCACCTCGGCGAGGGTGGTCGCGGGGGAGTCCACCGCGCCGGTGCAGGACATGTCCCCGACCGTGCGGTAGCGCACCAGGCGCCGTTGGACGGTCTCATCGGGCTTCGGGCCGCCCCACTCCCCGGCGGTGAGCCACATGCCACCGCGGTCGAACACGTCGCGCTCGTGGGCGAAGTAGATCTGCGGGAGCTCGATCTCCTCGCGCTCGATGTACTGCCATACATCGAGCTCGGTCCAGTTCGAGAGTGGGAACACCCGTACGTGCTCGCCCGCCCGGTGCCGGCCGTTGTAGAGGTTCCACAGTTCGGGCCGCTGTCTTCTGGGGTCCCACTGGCCGAACTCGTCGCGCAGGCTGAACACGCGCTCCTTGGCGCGGGCCTTCTCCTCATCACGGCGTCCGCCGCCGAAGACAGCGTCGAAGCGGTTCTTCTCGATGCCGTCGAGCAGCGGCACCGTCTGGAGGGGGTTGCGCCCGCCGTCGGGCCGCTCGGTGAGCCTTCCGGAGTCGATGTAGTCCTGGACGTTGGCCACGTGCAGCCGCAGACCATTCGAGGCGACCGTACGGTCGCGGTATTCGATGACCTCGGGGAAGTTGTGCCCGGTGTCGACATGCAGGAGCGCGAAGGGCACGGGCGCCGGCCAGAACGCCTTCTGCGCCAGGTGCAGCATGGTGATCGAGTCCTTGCCGCCGGAGAACAGCAGCACCGGCTTCTCGAACTCGCCGGCGACCTCGCGGAAGATGTGCACGGCCTCTGCTTCGAGGGCGTCCAGGTGGGTCAGTGCGACGGGTACGGCACCACGGGTCGCCTCGGTGGCTGCGGTCACGTGCTCCTCCTCGGTTATGCCGTTGGTCATCGGGTCCCAGACGTGTCTGTGTGCAGGGCCATCAGTGCAGCCCGCATTCGCTCTTGCCCAGGCCCGCCCAGCGGCCGGCCCGCGGGTCCTCGCCCGGGGCCGTGCGCCGGGTGCACGGCTCACAGCCGATCGACGCGTAGCCGTCCATGAGCAGGGGGTTGGTCAGTACGCCGTGCTCGGCCACGTAGGCCTCCACGTCGTCCTGGGTCCACTGCGCGATGGGGGAGACCTTCACTTTGCCGCGCTTGGCGTCCCAGCCGACCACCGGTGTGTCCGCCCGGGAGGGCGAATCGTCCCGGCGCAGCCCGGTCGCCCAGGCGTCGTAGCCCTTCAGGCCCCGCTCCAGCGGAGCGACCTTGCGCATCGCACAGCAGCGGTCCGGGTCGCGGTCGTGCAGCTTCGGCCCGTACCGGGCGTCCTGCTGTACAACCGTCAGCTCGGGCAGGAGGGTGATGACGTTCACGTCGTACACCGCGGCTACGGCGTCACGTGTGCCGATCGTCTCGACGAAGTGGTAGCCGGTGTCGAGGAACACCACGTCCACACCGGGGGAGACCCGGGAGGCCAGGTGCGCCACGACCGCGTCCTCCATGGAGGAGGTGACGCACCAGCGGCCGGGGAAGTGCTCCGCCGTCCACGCGAGGATCTCCTCGGCGGTGGCGTCCTCAAGCGCGCGGCCGGCGGCCAGGGCGAGTTCTTCGTACGTTGTCGTGCTCATCGGACCGCCTCCCATTCCGCGTCGGTTCCCACTTCTGACGCTGCCCCGGTGGGTGCGTCCTTCATGACCAGGCCGATGAACTTCAGCGAGAACGCCCGGCGGCACGCGCCGCACAGCCACGCCCCGTGCCCCGACTCGTGCGGACGCAGGTCCTCGTCGGCGCAGTAGGGGCAGTGGAACGGGACGGCCCGCTGGGTCGGCCCTCCGGCTGTTGTCATGACAGGTCCGCCTCGCTGGCGCGCGCCGCCCACTGGGCGAACCGCTCACCGTCGGTGCGCTGCCCGTCGAACCTGCGCAGCACCCGCTCGGTGTAGTCGGCGAGCCCGGCGGCGGTCACCTTCAGACCGCGCACCTTGCGGCCGAAGCCCGGTTCGAAGCCGAGCGAACCGCCCAGGTGCACCTGGAAGCCTTCGACCTGGTTGCCGTCGTCGTCCAGGACCAGCTGGCCCTTGAGGCCGATGTCGGCGACCTGGATGCGGGCGCACGCGTTGGGGCAGCCGTTGATGTTGATCGTGACCGGCTGGTCGAACTCCGGCAGGCGGCTTTCGAGTTCCTCGATCAGCCACTGGCCGCGGCCCTTGGTCTCAACGATGGCCAGCTTGCAGAACTCGATGCCTGTGCAGGCCATCGTGCCGCGCCGGAACGGGCTGGGGCTGACCCGGAAGTTCAGGTTCTCCAGACCGTCGACCAGCGAGGCCACCTGGTCTTCCGGGACGTCGAGGATGATCATCTTCTGCTCGGCCGTCGTCCGTACGCGATGCGAACCGTGGGCTTCGGCCAGATCGGCGATCTTGCCGAGGGTCGTGCCGTCCACCCGGCCCACCCGGGGGGCGAAACCGACGTAGAGGAGACCGTCCTTCTGCCGGCGCACACCCACGTGGTCCCGCCAGACCTGCGGCGGCTGCTCGGGCGCGGGGCCGTCGAGCAGCTTGCGGTTGAGGTATTCGTCCTCAAGGATCTGCCGGAACTTCTCCGGACCCCAGTCGGCCATCAGGAATTTCAGCCGGGCGCGGTTGCGCAGCCGCCGGTAACCGTAGTCGCGGAAGATCCCGATGACGCCCTCCCAGACGTCGGGGACCTCGTCGAGCGGCACCCACGCGCCCAGGCGCCTGGCCAGCATCGGGTTGGTCGACAGGCCGCCGGCGACCCACAGGTCGAACCCGGGGCCGTACACCGGGTGGACCACGCCGACGAAGGAGATGTCGTTGATCTCGTGCACCACGTCGAGCAGCGGCGATCCGGAGATGGCCGACTTGAACTTGCGTGGCAGGTTGGAGTATTCGAGGTTGCCGATGTAGCGGCGGTTGATCTCCTCGATGGCCCACGTGCCGTCGATGATCTCGTCCTCGGCGATGCCGGCGACCGGCGAGCCGAGCACGACGCGCGGGGTGTCGCCGCAGGCGTCGGTGGTCGACAGGCCCACCGCTTCGAGCCGCCGCCAGATCTCCGGGACGTCCTCGATGCGGATCCAGTGGTACTGCACGTTCTGCCGGTCGGTGACGTCCGCCGTGCCCCGGGCGTACGTGTCCGAGATCTCGGCGACCGTCCGGAGCTGAGTCGTCGTCAGCCGGCCGCCGTCGATGCGGACGCGGAGCATGAAGTACTTGTCGTCCAGCTCGTTCGGGTCCAGCGTGCTCGTCTTACCGCCGTCGATGCCGGGCTTGCGCTGGGTGTACAGACCCCACCAGCGCATCCGGCCGCGCAGGTCGTTGGGGTCGATCGAGTCGAAGCCCTGGACGCTGTACACCTGCTCGATGCGGCGGCGGACGTTCAGACCGTCGTCGTCCTTCTTGAACTGCTCGTTGGCGTTGAGCGGCTCGCGGTGACCCATCGCCCACTGGCCTTCACCGCGGTGGCGCGCGGCGCGGCGGGGTGGGGCGGGGGCGGCAGGTTCCGGCGTGGTGGTGGACATGCGGGCGTCCTTCGATCGACTGGCGCGGGGCCCGCGGGGCACGTCGGCACACACCTCGGGCCCGTGGCAGCGGGTTGTGGAGGGCGTAAAAAAATCCGCCGGTGTGTCCTGCGCGGGCCCGTCGTCAGGTGGAGATGGCAACGACAGTGGGCGGCGGGGAGGCTCAGACCGGCAGACAGAAGGCACTGGACATGCGTCCGAGGTCGACGTGGAGTCGACCTACGAGCGCTATTCCGGTGCGTGACATGCCGCAAAGCGTGGCACGGGCGTTCGGTGACCGTCCATCAATGTCCGGGATCCGGACGGCTATCCCATAATGTGGATAGTGTTGTCCGAGATGTGAGACAGTGCGGGGGTTATGTCCTGGTAAATCGCTCACGCGACCAAGAGGTCCAAGTCTGGAATGCCGGTATCGAGCCGATTTGCGGTAATACCGGAATCCGCCGGTCGCTTTCCAACCAGCTCGCCGACCGTCCGCACCGCCATCCTCCAGCGGGACCACCCAGCACACAACTCCCGTTCCGGGAGTGGCGGTCCCCGACTCTGTCGGCCCGGTTGGTTAACGTTCTGTACCCGTGGCGCGGCCGGATCCGCCGGGACTGTTCCGTTCGTTCCGTACGGACCGGTCCCGGTGACGCTCCGGCCGGAGCCATCCGTTCCTGATGGAGGTGACGCCCATGTCCGGAGTCACGACCCGGGGCGCGCGGACCAGCGCCACGACCCGCGGTGTCATCCCCGCACCCCGCTCCGCCCGACCACTCGAACGCACCCTCGCTGGTCCTGTGCGTGACGGTGCGGTCCAGGCCCGCGCCACCGCCCCCGTCCGGGAGGAGGCCGCCGAGACCCTGCGCTACGCCCTGCACGGCTTCCTCTCCGCGGTGCGCGCGGGCCGGGGCGGCGGCACCGGACCGCACACACTCCGGCACCGGATGCTCGCCGCCATCGCCGACGAGCACGACCTGGGCCCGGGAAGGCTCGCGCCCGCCCTCGGGCTCTCCGCCGCCGAAGTCCACGACATGCTGCTCGGCCTGGGCAGGGAAGGCCTGGTCGAACACACCGCCGGTGCGGGCGGCCGACAGCGCGGACGCGGCGGCCCGCCGGTCCGGCTCACCCCCGAGGGACTGCGCGAAATGCACCGCCTGGACGCGGACTTCCGGCAGCAGTGGGAGCGGGTCCTGGCCGACGTGGACCCGGGCGACCTGCATGGCGCGGCCCGGGTGCTGAGCCGGCTGACCGCGGTGGTCGCCCCCCGCGGGTGCTGAGCCGCGCGTTGATCCAGCGTGGATCCTCCGTGACCTGCGAGGTGACCTGCGAGGTGACCTGCGGGACCACCTGCGAGGTGACCCGCGGGACGACGGTGCGGCACCGTGCGGTCAAAGTCGGGCGGACGGCTAACGTATAGACGTGGCAGCGGACAAAACAGCACGATCGAGCCCCCGCAGTGGCGTCCGCATCCGGTTGCGTACCGCGCTGTGGCGGATACTGCGCGAAACCTTCATGTCCTGCTTCAACAACCGGGTCACCGGCCTGGCTGCCGAGGCCGGGTTCTTCATGCTGCTCTCGCTGCCCCCGCTGCTGCTCGGGCTGGCCGGCACCCTCGGCTATCTGCACGACGCCATCGGCGCGGACACCGTCGACAAGCTGAAGCTCGACATCATCGACGGCTCCAGCAGCGTCCTCTCCCAGGAGAGCGTGGACAAGGTCGTCCGGCCGCTGGTCGACGACGTGTTCAACAGTGGACGCGCCGACCTGGTCTCGGTCGGTTTCCTGATCGCCCTGTGGTCCGGGTCCCGCGCGCTCAACGTGTACGTGGACACCATCACGATCATGTACGGGCTGTCCGGGAAGCGCGGTGTCGTCAAGACCCGCATGCTGTCGTTCACCCTGTACGTCGTCGGCCTGCTGCTCGGTATGTTCCTGATCCCGCTCCTGGTGGCCGGCCCCGGCCTGGTCGTCAAGACGTTCCCGCACATCGCCGGAACCGTGCACGTCCTGTACTGGCCGGTCCTGGTCATCCTGTCGGTGTGCTTCCTGACGACCCTCTACCACGTGTCCGTCCCGGTGCGGACGCCGTGGAAGGAGGACATCCCCGGCGCGCTGGTGGCCCTGCTGATCTCCATCCTCGGCAGCTTCTTCCTACGCCTGTACCTCGCCACGACCGTCGACGGCCCGTCGGTCTACGGCTCACTGGCGGCACCGATCGCCGTCCTCGTGTGGATGTACTTCTTCGCCATGGCCATCTTGATCGGGGCCGCGCTCAACGCCTCGATCGACCAGGTGTGGCCCAGCCAGCACACCGCCCAAGCCCGCGCCGAACGGGACAAGGAGCGCGTCGCGGCGGAGATCGCCACCGCCCTCGAACACGTCCGGCGCAGCGGCCGGCACCGGAAGGACGGCGCGGAGGGCGGGATCAACTGGACCGACCTGGCCGAGGACGACACCACCGTCCTGGACCCGGTCGGCGACGCCGAAGAACCGCCGGCCGAGTTCCCCGAGCGCTGGGCGAACCGCAAGCACAACCAGCAGCAGTCCCAGCAGGCGCAGCGGCGCAGCGGGTCACACCGCGCGGACGGGCGTCCGGAGGGTCCGGGACAACCGGGCGAGCCGGGACGGTCCGCTGCGCAGCCGACACAGCAGCCCGCTCCGCCCACCGCGCGTTCCACTGCCCGGCCCACGGCGAAGCCCGGCGTCCCACCGAGGCCGAAGAGCGCGCCGCCAGTGCCCGAACCGCCCGGGACCGCACCGTTCCCACCTGCGTCGTTCCGGTCCGCGGGCTACGTGGAAAACCCAGTGCGCGGGAAACCCCCAGGCGTGTAGCCTTTTCCTCGGTACGCCCCGGCTGTTGCCGGTGAGGGCGTGCACAGGACCGTTCTTCCGAGGAACCGACGAAAGGAGTGAGGACCGCATGAGTGCCATGTCGCCCGCTGTCGCCCCCGTAGGCCACCGCACACCGATCCTCACCATTCCTTTCCGGGTCCCCGCGCTCTAGCAGACAAGAGCCCCGGGGCCCGCCCGAGAAAAACGGGTCCCGTTTTGTACCCCTCATCCTTTCTGTACCCGAGCTCCGGCATGCCCGCGAACTCCACCGTGTCCACGAAGACCGGCCTGTCCGTGAACACCGGTCTGTCCGCGGACCAGGACACTCCCACCGACCTGCTGTCCGGCTACGGCTGGAACGCCGAGTGGGCCAGGCAGTTCATCCCGTACGCCAAAACCGGGCTGGTCCCGGCCCGCGTCACCGCCGTCGACCGCGCGCTGTGCGACACGGTCACGGCCGACGGTCCTGTCCGCGTCGCGTACGACTTCCGCGACAAGTCCAGGACCCCGTGCACCGGCGACTGGATCGCCGTCGACGCCGGCGCGAACCACGGCCCCGACGGCCGCCCCTGGCTGGAGGCCGTGCTCCCCAGGCACGGCACGGTCATCCGCTCCACGGCTTCGCGGAAGTCCACCGGCCAGGTGCTCGCCGCGAACCTCGACGCCGCCGTCATCGCCGCGCCACTCGACACCGACCCGGACATCGGCCGGATCGAGCGGTACCTCACCCTCGTGTGGAACTCCGGCGCGCGGCCCGTGGTCGTCCTCACCAAGGCCGACCTCGCCGCGGACGCCGACCAGATCGCCGCCGAAGTGGCCGGCGCAGCCCCCGGCGTCGACGTACTCACAGTCAGCGCCCACACCGGTGAAGGACTCGACGTCCTGCGGGCCGTCCTCGGCGTCGGTGCGGGCGCGGTACCCACCCTCGCCCTCTTCGGGCCCTCCGGAGCTGGCAAGTCCAGCCTCGCCAACGCCCTTGCCGGGGCGGACCTCCTGGCTGTCCAGGACGTCCGCGCCGCCGACGGCAAGGGCCGCCACACGACCATCCGCCGGGAACTCGTCCTGCTCCCCGGGGGTGGCGTCCTGATCGACACACCCGGACTGCGCGGAGTCGGCCTGTTCGGCCTCGACGACGGCCTGGAACGGGCCTTCAGCGACGTCGAGGCGTTCGCGGAGCGGTGCAGGTTCGCCGACTGCTCGCACACCACGGAGCCCGGCTGCGCGGTCCAGGCCGCGCTGGCGGACGGAGAACTGCACGAACGCCGGTGGGAGAGCTATTGCAAGCTGCGCAAGGAAGCCGAGTGGATGGCCACCCGCGAGGACTCCCGGCTGCGCGCCGAACGGGCCCGCAAGTGGAAGACCGTCCAGAAGGAGATGCGCCGGAGGCCGAGCCCGAAGAAGTGACGCCTGGGAAAAGGCAGTTGGGGGACAAAGGGTGGGGGACAAAGGGTGGGGGACAAAGGGTGGGGGACAACGGTTGGGGGGCAACGGTTGGGACACGACGGTTGGGACACGACGGCTGTACGGATGAACCCGGCGACACCTGACCGGACCCCTTCCGTACACCGGAGAATCTGACACACAGCGAAGCGAGAGTGCGCGGCGGACCGGACGACCGGTCCGCCGCGCACTGTCGTTTGTCCGGGGACGTACCGGGCAGACGTCTGCCGACCCGGACCGGAGGACACGTTCCCCGGCTGCCCCCTATCCCAGGCGAGTGATCCCCACATGTCGTCGAACTCCGCACGCTCCGCAAAATCCCCGGCGAAACGATCCGGCAGCCGGTCGCCATCCGGCGGCAAGGCCAAAACGAAGAGCGCGGGCCGCGCCGCGGGAGGGCAGGTGAACGAAGCCGCCGACAGCCGTACGGTCGAACTCCTCGGCCGCGCCGGACTGGCCGCGCGCGGCGTCATCTACGTCCTCATCGGCGTCCTCGCCGTGCAGATCGCCTTCGGCAAAAGCGATAAGGAAGCCGACCGGGGCGGTGCGATAGCCACCATCGGCGAGAAGCCGTTCGGTGAATTCCTGCTGTGGGCGCTGGCCGTCGGCTTTGCCGGCATGGCATTGTGGCGGTTGGCCGAGTCGATCACCGGTCAGCCGGGACCCGGCGGGAAAAAGGTCACAAAACGGCTCACCTCGCTGGGCCGCGGCGTCTTCTACTCCTTCGTCTGCGCGAGCCTGGTCGTCTCACTGACCGCCAAGAAGTCCTCCGGCGGCGGCGGTTCGGGTTCCGCGGGCTCCGGTGGGAAGTCCGGCGACCAGAGCTCCCGCGACTTCACCGCCAAGGCCCTCGACTGGCCCGGCGGCCGTCTGCTCGTCGGCGTGGCCGGCCTGGTCGTCGTCGGTTTCGGCGTCTACACGGTGGTGCGCTACGCCATGGCGAAGTTCGAGAAGAAGCTGCACACCGGACAGATGAGCGCCACGACCCGGAAGACCGTCAGGCTCCTCGGCCGGATCGGCGGCTGCGCGCGCGGCGTCCTCTTCGCCACCGTGGGCGCCTTCCTGATCGTCGCCGCCGTCAAGTTCGATCCGGAGAAGGCCAAGGGCGTGGACGCGACACTGCGGTCCTTCGCCGAAACTCCGGCCGGACGGTCCCTGCTGGTCGTGGTCGCGGTGGGCCTGGCGGTGTTCGGCGTGTACTCCGGGTGCGAGGCGCGCTGGCGCAAGCTGCGGACGAACGGCCGGGACACGGTCTGAAATCAACTTACGCTGTTGTAATGCTCCTTGGGCTCGAGAAGGCCGAGGAGCGTGGACAAGTCGTCGATCTCATTGACAGCGCCGTGGGCTAGAAAGCGACCACGCTTGTCCGGCTTGTTGACGAAGCCGATGCACCGAACTCCGGCCGCGCGCGCTGCCCGTACATCTGAGAGGGGGAGGGGATGCCCTGGCGGGGCGCCGGTGAAACAGCGGCCCGTACGGTCCCGGCCACAGCGGGTGGGGTGTCAGACGGCAGGAACGCAGCCTTCCCAGGCCCGCTCGAAGGTGTCAGCGACCTCCTTGGCCCTGGCCCGCTCACCGGCGGACGGCGAGTGGGGCCGGTGGCCGTACAGTTTCCCGGCCGGGGAATCGGGGCTGAAAACCGTGCCGAGGAAGGCGAAATCGCCGCCCAGGACCTAGATCTCTTCTGGGTCGAGGATTGCGTTGCGGCAGATTCCGATGCTGAACTCCGGCTCGTCGAACCGGGCGCACAGCTCCTCGATCTCGCGCTCCACGGCGGCCAGTTCGTCCGGACCGTCGCCGTGCACGAGGACGCGTAACCCCAGGACGGTGGGCTTCACCGCACCGTCATCGGAAGCAGTCTGCGTGCTTTTTGGATGACGGCCCGTCAATCAACGTTACGGCGAAGCTTCTTGATATCGCTGCGCTGCTTCTTGGCCTTCAGTCGACGCTCTTTGGCGCCTTTGCTCGGTTTGCGCTTCCGGCGCGGCGGCGCGGGCGGGGCGGTCGCCTCGACCAGCAGCTCGCCCAGGCGGCGCTGCGCGGCCTGCCGGTTCATCAACTGGGAGCGGAACTCCTGCCCGGACACGGTGACGATCCCGTCGACCAGCCGGTCGGCGAGGTTCTCCAGGGCGCGCAGTCTCAGGAGCTCGGGCAGGGACGTGGTGGCTGCGAGGTCGAACGACACCTCGGCACGGCTGTCGGTGGTGTTCACCGACTGCCCGCCGGGGCCGGAGGAACGGGAGAATCGCCAGGAGAGCTCGGCCGCGGGGATGGTCGAGCCGCGGATTTCGAGGTCTGTCGGCATGCCCCCATGATCCCCTGTCCGGCGCGTCCGGGGCGACCGGGTTTCCACCGGTACGGCCGACTCAGGCACCGGGGCGGTTTCCGGCCCGGAACAGGGTCGGCCCCGGCCCGGAACAGATGGGTCCCGGCTCCGGAACGCTTGGGCCGTACGGGTGTCATGCACCACAATCGGGACACATGGGAACTGACAACGAAAGTGCGGGCGGAAACACGAAGCCGTACGGATCGTGGCCGTCGCCGCTGACCGCGGCGCTGGTCACCGAGGGCGCGGCCCGGTCCGGTGAGGTGCAGGCCGACCGGAACACCGTCTGGTGGGACGAGGCGCGGCCGTCTGAGGGAGGCAGGGTCCAACTGGTCCGGCACGTGCCCAGCCGGGGGGCCTGCGACGTCCTGCCCGACGGGTTCGCCGCGCGGACCCGGGCCCACGAGTACGGCGGCGGGGCGTGGGCGGCCTCGGGTGGGCAGGTGGTGTTCGCGAACTGGTCCGACCAGCGGCTGTACCGCTACGACTCGGACTTCGCCGGGGAGCCGGTGCCGATCACGCCGGAGCCGCCGGTCGAACACGGCTACCGGTTCGCCGACCCGCAGTGGGTGGAGTGGGGCGACCGGGAGTGGATCGTGGCGGTCCGGGAGAACCACGACCCCGCGGTCGTGAAGGTCCACGGTGAGGCGGTCAACGAGCTGGTCGCGCTGCCGCTCGACGGCTCCGCCGTCGACAAGCCGTCGGCCGTACGGGTCCTGGCCTCGGGGTCCGACTTCGTCTCCGCGCCCCGGGTCGCCCCGGACGGCTCCGCGCTCGCCTGGATCCGCTGGAACCACCCGGACATGCCGTGGGACTCCACCGAGCTGGTGGTCGCCCGGATCGAGCAGCGCACTGAAGGACCGGTGGCGGCCGGTTCCGAGCCGGTGGCCGGCGGCCCCGGGGAGTCGGTGCTCCAGCCCGAATGGGGGCCGGACGGCGCCCTGTGGTTCCTGTCCGACCGGACGGGCTGGTGGAACCTCCACCGCCTGGGCGCGGGCGGGCAGATCGAGTCCGTCGCCCCGGTCGAGGCCGAAATCGGCGGCCCGCTCTGGCAGTTCGGCGCCCGCTGGTACGCCCTCCTGGACGACGGCCGCATCGCGGTCGCGCTCAACCGTGACGGGTTCACCAGGCTCGCGGTCGTGGACCCCGACCGGCCCGAGGCCGAACCGCAGGTCGTCGGGACCGGCCTGACCTGGGTCGAGCAGATCACCGCGACGCCCGACGACGACGTGCTGCTGATCGGCTCGGGCCCGGCCCTCGGCACCATGCCGATGCGCGTACGTATCCCCTCCCGCGACGAGGCCGCGCGGACCCCCCGCGTGGAACCCGTACCGCTCAGGCCGCCCGCTGACTTGCCGGTGACCGCGGACTGGTTCGCCGAACCCGAATCGATCTCCTACCCGTCGGCCGACGGCCGGACCGCACACGCGGTCCTCTACCGCCCCCGCAACCCGCGGGCCGCCGCGCCGGACGGGGAACTGCCGCCGCTCCTGGTGATCAGCCACGGCGGACCGACCGCGCAGAGCACGCCCACCCTGAACCTGCGTGCCGTGCAGTACTGGACGACCCGGGGCATCGCCGTCGTCGACGTCAACTACGGCGGCTCGACGGGCTACGGCCGCCCCTACCGCGACGCGCTCCAGGACAACTGGGGCATCGTGGACGTGCAGGACTGCGTGGCGGCGGCCACGTACCTCGCAGACCAGGGCATCGTGGACCGCAAGCGCCTTGCCGTCCGCGGCGGTTCGGCCGGCGGGTTCACGGTGCTCGCGGCGCTCGCGCTGACGGACACCTTCTCCGCCGGGGTCAGCTACTACGGCGTCGTGGACTTGGTGGCACTGGCCCACGACACCCACAAGTTCGAATCCCGCTACCTCGACGGGCTGATCGGCCCGTACCCGGCGGCGGCCGAGGTGTACCGGGAGCGGTCGCCGATCAACCACGTCGACGGGATCTCCTGCCCGCTCGCGGTGTTCCAGGGCCTGGACGACGTAGTGGTGCCGCCCAGCCAGTCGGAACAGATCGTGGACGCGGTGCGCGGCAAGGGACTTCCGTACGTCTATCTCACGTTCGAAGGTGAGCAGCACGGCTTCCGGAAGTCGGAGAACATCATCCGCGCCCTTGAGTCGGAACTCTGGTTCTACGGGAAGGTCTTCGGGTTCAGGCCCGCCGACGTGACCGAGGCCCCGCCCGGCGGCGGTTTCTAGCCGTCTCCTCAGCCGGACGCGCGTTGATCATGGTCGAAGTACTGTGCGGGCAACGGGCCGGCAAAATTCCAATCATGATCGACGTCGTCCCGCCGACTGGCGCGAATATTCGGATACACGCCGGTAACGTGCGCACCCCGCCGAAGAAACACAAGACGTACAGGCTCGGAGACAAGCGGCAACCGGTTCGGCTGCCGGGCTCCGACTCTGTCGCGGAAGGACCCGCGCGTGCTGCTGACGCCCCATGAGCAGGAACGCCTCATGATCTCGTACGCCGCCGACCTCGCGCAGCGGCGCAGAGCGCGGGGCCTGCGGCTGAACTACCCCGAGTCGGTGGCCGTGCTCACCTCCTTCCTGTTCGAAGGCGCGCGTGACGGCAGGTCGGTCGCCGACCTCCAGGAGGCCGGGCGCGAAGTGCTCAGCCGCGGTGACGTCATGGAGGGCGTGCCGGAGATGATCTCCGAGGTCCAGGCCGAAGCGACCTTCCCGGACGGCACGAAGCTGGTCACCGTACACCGGCCCATCCCGTGAAACGGGGCGGGCCGGCCGGGTCCGGCAGCGCGGCGCCTGCCAGGAGGAAACCGGCGAAGCACCGTACGGGTGAACCCACGGTCATCCCCGGCGAGATCATCCTTGGGACCGGCCCGGTCCCGCTCAACCCCGGACGGGTCAGCTTCGTCCTTCCCGTGGTCAACACCGGAGACCGGCCCGTGCAGATCGGGTCGCACCTGCACTTCCCCGCCGCGAACGACGCGCTCGACTTCGACCGTGCGGCGGCCTGGGGACACCGGCTCGACATACCGGCCGGGACCGCCGTGCGCTTCGAGCCCGGCGTGGCCAGGGAAGTGCGCCTCGTACCGATCGCGGGCAAACGGATCGTGCCCGGGCTGAAGGCGGGACGCGGGGGAGTGTTGGACGGCGGGGGACGCGGGGGAGTGTTGGACGGCGGGGGACGCGGGGGAGTGTTGGACGGCGGGGGACGCGCACTGTGAGTTTCATCGACCGGCACCGCTACGCACTCATGTACGGGCCCACCACCGGCGACCGCATCCGGCTCGCCGACACGGCGCTCACCATCGAGGTCACCGAGGACCTGTGCCGCCCGCACGGGGCGGCCGGAGACGAGGCGGTCTTCGGCGGCGGCAAGGTGATCCGCGAGTCCATGGGCCAGTCAGTCACGACCCGCGCCGAAGGCGCCCCCGACACGGTCATCACCGGCGCCGTCATCCTCGACCACTGGGGGATCGTCAAGGCCGACATCGGCGTCCGCGACGGCCGCATCGTCGGTATCGGCAAGGCCGGGAACCCGGACACCATGGACGGGGTCCACCCTGACCTGGTCATCGGCCCGTCCACGGAAATCATCTCCGGCAACGGGAAGATCCTCACCGCCGGCGGCGTGGACTGCCACGTCCACCTCATCTGCCCGCAGCAGTTCGACGAAGCCCTGGGCTCCGGAATCACCACGATGATCGGCGGCGGCACCGGACCGGCCGAGGGCTCCAAGGCCACCACGGTCACCCCCGGGGCGTGGCACCTGGCCCGGATGCTCGAATCGCTGGACTCCGTGCCGGTCAACTTTGTGCTCCTCGGCAAGGGCAACACGGTCTCCGAAGAAGCGATGTGGGAGCAACTGCGCGCGGGCGCGGCCGGATTCAAGGTGCACGAGGACTGGGGCTCGACCCCCGCCGCGATCGACGCGGCGCTGCGGGTGGCCGACGCTTCCGGAACGCAGGTAGCGCTGCACAGCGACACCCTCAACGAGACCGGCTTCGTCGAGGGCACACTCAAAGCGGTCAACGGGCGGACCATCCACGCCTACCACACCGAAGGCGCCGGGGGCGGGCACGCACCGGACATCATCACGGTCGCCGGAATGCCGAACATCCTTCCCAGCTCCACGAATCCGACCCGCCCGCACACGGTCAACACGGTCGAGGAACACCTCGACATGCTGATGGTCTGCCACCACCTCAACCCGGCCGTGCCCGAGGACTTGGCGTTCGCCGAGTCGCGGATCAGGCCGTCCACAATCGCGGCCGAGGACATCCTGCACGACCTCGGCGCGATCTCGATGATCGGCTCCGACTCGCAGGCCATGGGCCGGGTCGGCGAGACCATCATGCGGACCTGGCAGACCGCGCACGTCAACAAGGTCCGGCGCGGTCCACTCGCCGGCGACGGCGCCGCCGACAACATGCGGGCCCGCCGCTACGTCGCCAAGTACACGATCTGCCCCGCCGTCGCCCACGGCCTCGACGCCGAGATCGGCTCGGTCAGCGTCGGCAAACTCGCCGACCTGGTGCTGTGGAACCCGGCCTTCTTCGGCGTCCGGCCGAGCCTCGTCATCAAGGGCGGAGCCATCGCGTACGCCCAGATGGGCGATGCCAACGCGTCTATTCCGACCCCGCAACCCGTTCTGATGCGGCCGATGTTCGGCGCGGCCCCGCGCACGGCCGCCGCGACTTCGCTGCACTTCGTCGCCCCCGCGGCGCTCGAGGACGGCCTGGCTTCGCGGCTGGACGTACGGCGACGGCTCGTACCCGTCGCCGACGTGCGGGGGCGTGGGAAGGCGGCGATGCCACTCAACGACGCGATGCCCGACATCAGGGTGGACCCGGGGACGTTCGCGGTCCGCATCGACGGGGAGAAGGTCGAATCAGCACCGGCCTCGGTGCTGCCGATGGCCCAGCGGTACTTCATGTTCTGAGGGCCTGTGAGTGCTCTGAAGTGCTCTCAGTGCGCGAAGGTTCCCGCGGCGCGTGCGGGGCTCTCAGGGCTCCCACTGCTCTCAGGGCTCGCAAGCGCTCGGAAAACGCAAGACGTGCGGTTACCGGCCCCCAGTGCCGGAACCGACTTAGCGGCAAAGGTGGTTCATCATGGGCGCAGGACTCCTCCTCCTCGGCGACTCCAGGCTGCCGGCCGGGGGATACGCACACTCCGGCGGGCTGGAGAACGCCGTCACCCGCGGCGAAGTACACGACCTCGACACGCTCACCGAGTTCCTGCTCGGCAAGCTCTACAGTGCGGGGCTCGTCCAGGCGTCCTTCGCCGCGGCCGCCGCACTGCTCGCCGGGGAGTACGCCCTGCCGGCCGACGCCCCGTGGGCCGGACTCGACGCCGAACTCGACGCCAGGACACCGTCGGCAGCCGCGCGGGCGGCCTCCCGCGCGCAGGGGCGCTCGCTGCGCCGCCTCGCCAAGGCCGCCTGGCCGGACGACCCGTGGAACAGCCTCGGTGTCGCCCCGCATCACGCTGTGGTCCTGGGCGCGGCAGCGACCCGTACGCGATTGACTGACCGTCAGGCGGCCGTCCTTGCCGCGACCAACGCTGTCGCGGGGCCGGCCTCAGCCGTAGTGAAACTGCTGTCCTTCGACCCCATCGCGGTCACCGTCGTCCAGATGTCGATGACCGGCCATATCGACCAGGTCGCATCGGAGGCCGCAGAGGCGGCCCGTACGGCTCTGGGTGAAGGTGACTGGGGCCTGCTGCCGAGCTGTTCCGGCCCCGGCCTGGACATCTGCGCCGAGCTGCACGTACGCGAGGAGGTTGTTCACTTTGCATCGTGACCATGCGTCAGGTAATGGCGGCCACGCCCAGGGCCTGGTCCCGGACGCCCCGGGCAGCCGGGCGATGCGTCTCGGTATCGGCGGACCCGTCGGCTCAGGGAAGACGGCACTCGTCGCCGCCCTGTGCAAGGCGCTCGCGGGCCGGATCTCGCTCGCCGTCGTCACCAACGACATCTACACCACCGAGGACGCCGACTTCCTCAAGGGGGCCGGAGTGCTCGCCGCCGACCGCATCGCGGCGGTCCGGACGGGCTGCTGCCCGCACACGGCCGTACGCGACGACATCAGCGGCAACCTCGACGCCGTCGAAGACCTCGAAACCGCCCACGGGGAACTGGAGTTGATCGTCATCGAGTCCGGCGGCGACAACCTGACTATGACGTTCAGCCGGGGCCTCGCCGACGTGCAGTTGTTCGTCATCGACGTGTCCGGCGGGGACAAGGTGCCGCGCAAGGGCGGCCCTGGAGTGACCCGCTCCGACCTGCTTGTGGTCAACAAGACCGACATCGCTCCGCAGATCGGGGCGGATCTGTCGGTGATGGACCGGGACGCGAAGCGGATGCGGCCGGAAGGCGCGCCGGTGGTGTTCCTGTCGCTGCGCGGGACCCCCGGGGCCGACCCGGTGACTGATTGGGTGCTCGCGCAACTGGCCGCCTGGCAGGCGGGGACGGCTGTACCGGTGGCGGCCGCGGTTCCGGCGCTGGCGCTGTCTGTGGAACCGTCCGCGGAACCCGTCGGTTGATCACGGGTTCCCCACCTTTCAAGCGTTGTTGACGGGTGGGAAACCCGTGATCACCGACAGCCGGCCGTGAGGAGTGCAGGTGCAGGCAGAGTCTTTGGTCCGGGCTGAGCTTGACGCCCGGGGCGTCACCCGCATCACCCGGCTGCGCGGCCGGGTCCCGCTGCTGCCCCGGGAGATCTCCGTCCCGGGGCCCGGGGCGGAGATCACCTTTGTGGGCGGGGCCGCGGGGCCGCTCGGCGGGGACGACCTGTCCGTCCGCATCGAAGTGGGCCGTGGGGCGCAGTTGACCGTCCGTACCGTCGCCGCCGCGATCGTGCTGCCAGGCGACGGCACGCCCGCCCGCCAGCGACTGCGCATCGAGGTCGAGGACGGCGGCGAACTCGCCTACCTGCCGGAGCCGGTCGTCGTCAGCGCGGGTGCCGCGTACGCGAGTGTTCTCGACGTCGTCCTCGGGCGCGCGGTGCGGCTGACACTGCGGGAGACTCTGGTCCTGGGGCGGTTCGATGAGGCGATGGGGGATGCGGTCTCGCGTTGGAACGTGCTGGCCGGGGGACGCCCGGTGCTGCGGCAGAGCATGCGGTACGGCCCGGCCGCGCACCGGGGCTGGGCGGGCCCGGCGGGGACTTCGGGGAATCGCGTGATCGCCACCGAACTCCGGATCCCGGATGTGCCGGGGGCGGGTGGTGAGGTCTTCAGCATGCCGGGGCGGGCGGTTTGTGAACTGGCCGGGGGCGGGGTGCTGACATGTGTGGTGGCGGGGGATGCGTTGGGTGCGGCGAGGTTGTTGGTGAACTGCGCCGCGGCGGCGTTGAGTTGAGTATTTTGGCGGCTGTAACAGTGCGTGCTATTGACCGATCTGCCTTGTCAGAGTGCGGTTCGCACCGTAATGCCCGGGTTTGGTGTCGCTCGATGGGGTGACGTTGGGGCATCTCTGCCGGTCGGGCGTTCGAGGTTCGCTTGGGTAGCGGGA